>NZ_JAZGQA010000013.1:0-42622 GCF_048593855.1 Yersinia sp. 2542 StPb PI | reverse complement strand
CTCGCCTAACACAACGACAATATCAAGCCATCATCCAGTTGATAATGAGTTATCGGCAAAATAAATATAAAGTTTAGATACAATCATTTTTTAGTCGATCAAAAAATTATTTTGACATTTTTGACAAAAAATCCATTTTGTTTATCGGGCAGAAAAAAGGCACTTCGATCATGTGAAGTATACTCTCTGACAGAAATAAGGATGGATTATCAGCAGCTTAATTTTACATCCTAAAATCAGGAGGATTAAGAAATTGCCTCCTCAACAGGTTATTATATTTGTCACACTATACTGCACGTATTTTCACTGAGAACCAGAGGGTGATAAGCTTTAAAGATAATCCATTCTCGGATTTCAATATTAGTGTAAAACACGTACGAATGAAGTAATGGTTTTGTCGTCAGCTTTATTCTAACTCTCTGATTTTAATTCTCGAATTTGCTGAGATATGACTTTAAAACGCGCAATTCATCAAATCAAACTGCATCATCAGGTGATTCCGGGGACCGAAGCGATGTCATTATCACAGCAACGTAAAGCCGGATTAAAGTGCGAAATACGCAGAGATAAGCTATTGGCCCCTCTTGTTAGGGAGGGGCTAACAATTATAACGTGTTGGTGAAGGTTCGGGAGACCACATCCTGCTGCTGCTCGGGCGTCAGGGCGTTAAAACGTACGGCATAACCAGAAACACGGATGGTGAGATTTGGATAGTTTTCTGGATGTTCGATGGCATCCAGCAGCATGTCGCGATTCATGACATTGACATTAAGATGCTGCCCACCTTCCATCGACTCATCATGGTGGAAATAACCATCCAGCAGGCCGACCAGATTATTATTACGCACCGCCGAGTCCTTGCCCAAGGCCGCAGGGACAATCGAGAACGTGTAAGAAATCCCATCTTTGGCATATTTGAACGGCAGCTTACTGACAGAGGTGAGTGATGCCACGGCCCCTTTGCGATCACGGCCATGCATAGGGTTAGCACCTGGTGCGAATGACATACCGTCGCGTCGGCCGTCGGGGGTATTACCCGTTTTCTGTCCATACACCACATTAGAGGTAATAGTCAGAATTGACTGCGTCGGCACTGCATGGCGATAGGTTGGCAGCTTGCTGATTTTCTTCATAAAACGTTCAACTAAATCACAAGCAATACTATCGACACGCTCGTCGTTGTTACCGTACTGAGGATATTCGCCCTCAATGGTAAAATCGACAGCCAGCCCATCGGCATCACGGATTGGTTTAACCTTGGCGTATTTAATGGCTGAAAGCGAATCCGCCGCTACCGAAAGCCCGGCGATACCGCAGGCCATGGTGCGATAAACATCGCGATCATGTAGTGCCATCAGTGACGCTTCGTAGCTGTATTTGTCATGCATATAATGGATGAGATTCAGGGCGCTGATATATTGCACCGCTAACCAATCCATAAACACGTTGAGGCTAGCCATCACCCGCTCATAGTCCAGCACGTCATCGGTCATCGGGGCACATTTCGGGCCGACCTGAATTTTGAGCTTTTCATCCATGCCACCATTGATGCAATACAGCAGCGTTTTAGCCAGATTGGCGCGCGCACCAAAGAATTGCATCTGCTTACCGATCACCATCGGGCTAACACAGCAGGCAATCGCATAATCGTCGCTATTAAAATCTGGCCGCATCAGATCATCATTTTCATATTGCAACGAAGATGTCTGAATCGAGACATTGGCCGCATAACGCTTAAATGCCTGTGGCAACGCCTCCGACCATAAAATGGTTAAATTAGGCTCCGGCGCTGGCCCCATGGTTTCCAACGTATTGAGATAACGGAAGGTATTTTTGGTCACTAAGGTTCGGCCATCCAAGCCCATTCCGCCCAGCACTTCCGTGGCCCAAATCGGATCACCGGAGAACAGTGAATCAAACTCAGGTGTCCGCAGGAAACGCACCATGCGAATCTTCATGATGAAGTGATCAATAAGCTCTTGCGCCTGCTGCTCGCTCAACACCCCGTTGGCTAAATCGCGCTCGATATAAATATCGAGGAATGTCGCGGTGCGGCCCAGTGACATCGCACCACCATTTTGCGATTTCACCGCGGCCAGATAACCAAAATAGAGCCACTGAATAGCTTCTTGAGCATTTTTGGCCGGTCCTGAAATATCGCAACCGTAGCGAGCGGCCATGGTTTGAATCTGCAACAGCGCGTGGCGATGCTCAGCCAGCTCTTCGCGCAGGCGAATCACACTTTCCAACTCAATACCTTGCTCAAGTTGTGGCTGTAAATCGGCAAACTGTAGCTCACGTTCCCGCACCAGATAGGCAATGCCATACAGTGCGATACGCCGATAGTCGCCAATAATACGCCCTCGCCCATAGCCATCCGGCAGGCCGGTCAAAATGCCGGATTTACGACATTTCAGCATCTCAGGCGAATAAACATCGAACACGCCTTGATTATGGGTTTTACGTAAATCAGTGAAGATATATTTGAAGTTGGCATCCATCTCACGGCCATAGGCGTCAAATGCGCTTTGCACCATGTTGATACCGCCAAAAGGATGTAACGCACGCTTCAGGGGTTTATCGGTCTGTAGCCCGACGATTTTTTCCAGCTGTTGTTCAATGTAACCTGCTTTATGGGCAGTGATGGTGGTGGCAATATCATCATCAAAGTCTACCGGCGCATGAGTCGCATTCTCCAAACGAATCCCCTCCATAACCTGCTCCCACAATTTTTGGGTCGCAGGGGTGGCGCCGGAGAGAAACGACTCATCACCTTCATAAGGTTGATAGTTCTGCTGGATAAAATCTCTGACATTAATTTCGCTATGCCAATTGTTCCCGCTAAATCCGAGCCATGCATCGGCATATTTTTTATTATTTACATCAACATCAATCTTCATGAACAAACTCCAATAAACAGAATATAGCTGGTGATTTCATGGGCTTTAGGGTCAAAAAACAGCCTCGGGAACCGCTGCGCTCTGTTGTGCGTAGCCAAGGCGGACCGCATCAAGCGCAATCATTTTTTCTTCATTGGTGGGGATAACTGCGGCAACGACCCGTGAGCGGGCGGTAGTGATGACATGAGAGGTTCCATGCTGTAGCCGGTTGTTTTTACCGTGATCGATGTCGATACCAAAAACGGCCAGATGCTCCAGCGTTAACTGACGGATAAGCGATGAGTTTTCGCCAATTCCCCCGGTCAGAATCAGGCCGTCGAACCGGCGCAGCGAACTGATATGTCCGCCAATATGGCGTGCAAGGCGGTGCACAAAAGTATGTATCGCCAGACGCGCCGCTTCATGCCCCTCGTGATAGGCTTTCTCCAGCGTCCGCATATCAGCAGACAGACCGGAGATCCCCAATAAACCGGACTCCTTATTAAGCATATGATCCAGATCTTCCAGACTTTTCCCGGTTTGGCGCGCCAGATATGCCAGTGCGCCAAAGTCCACATCACCACTGCGTGTTCCCATGACCAAACCGTCCAATGGGGTCATGCCCATCGATGTATCAACGCTTTTGCCGTCCTGAACCGCGCAGACAGATGCACCATTCCCCAAGTGAGCGATAATCAGGCCGCAATCGCTCCCATCAAATCCGAAGAAACTCGCGGCAAGCCCTGCCACATAGCGATACGACGTGCCATGAAAACCATAACGTCGTACCCCCTGTTCGCGGAAATAGCGGTAAGGTAGCGCATAGAGATAAGCCTCCGGTTTTAATGTTTGATGAAAACCGGTATCAAATACGGCGACTTGTTTAATGCCGGGAAATAGCTGGCGTGCCGCCTCAACGCCGTGCAAATTGGCGTAGTTATGCAGCGGAGCCAGTGGCGAAACCTTTTTGATTTCCTCCACCACCCAATCATCAATCAGCACTGATTCACTGAATATTTCACCACCATGGGCAATACGGTGGCCAATCAGCGAAATTGATTTATTAAGGCCACGCTTTTCCAGCTCATCGGCAATCGCTGCCAATGCATCAACATAATTCCATTGAGCCAATTGAAATTGAGTGACTCTATCAATCCGCAAAAAAGGTTTTTCAGTGCCAATACCGTCGGCAATCCCGCAGATTACCGCGTCACAATTGTCGGCGGTCAGCACTGAAAATTTAATGGATGATGAACCACAGTTAATAACCAAAACTGTAGGATTTAATGTCATGTGATTACTCCGCCCGTGTTTTTTGGGCAAAACACGGACTTTTAAGCGCCGTACTTATATTAATTTGTAGACGATGTTGAAGATGGTCAGCAGACCGACGAGGGTAACAAAATAGTTTTCTGGCCGGCCTCTGAAACGGGCCAGAGAAGGCAGTTTATGAACGGCGTACATAGGCAGCAGACACAGTAGTGAGGCGATAATTGGTGCCCCCATGGCTTCAATCAAATCAAGGATATTCGGGTTGAGATAAGCCACCACCCAGGTTGATCCCATGATGAAAAACATACTGACCAGATTAAGCTTGCCACCGGATATTTTAGTTTTATCGCCTTGGTAGCCGAACTTAATAATCAGACCATTGAGACCTTCCAACGTACCGAGATAATGTCCGAAGAAAGATTTAAAAATAGCGACCAGCGCAATCAGTGAAGCGGCATATTCCAGCGTAATGGAGAAGGTCGATTTGCTACCAGACATGGCAGAAAAATGGTTTGCCAGATAAGACAGCACTGGAATATTTTGTGCCTTAGCTTCTGCCATATTTTGCGGCGACAGCGTAAACAGGCAGCTAAAGGCAAAGAACATCACCACAGCCACCATCAACATGCTGGCCTTACTAATAATCTGAGAGCATTTTTTCTCAGTAAAATCCCGGCCAAACTCCGGTTCATATTCTTCACGCTTTGAGACCACGAAAGAAGAGACAATCGGCGAGAAATTGAAAGAGAACACCATGATGGAAATACCCAACCACACCGTCACCAGTATGCCATCGTGTCCTAGCAGAGAAATCTGGCTCAAATCCACCTGCTCAATAACCGAGGCATTCCAGTAAGGGATCAGTGAGAGTGAGATTAATACCAGACAAGTAATAAACGGAAATACCAGAAAACTCATCACCTTAACCATCAGGTCTTTACCGAAGTAAATCACCCCAGCCATCAGCAATAGCAACGCCAGCGCCACCACACCACGGTTTAGCGGAGCCAGTTGGAGTTGATGTTCCCAGAAGGTCATAAAGGTATTGGTGATGGTTACGCCGTAAATCCACAACAACGGACAAATTGCGAAAAAATAGAGGAAGGTAATCACCACACCACCGGTTTTACCGAAGTGTTCTTCCACGGTCTCCGTAATATTGCCTGAACAGTTACTGCCAGATAAACATAAACGCGCCAATGCCCGATGACAGAGAAAGGCAATCGGATAAGCCAACACCAACATAATTAAAATAGGAATTAAACCGCCGAAACCTGCGCGGATTGGAAAGAATAAAACGCCTGCCCCTATTGCTGTGCCAAATAATCCCAAAGTCCAGGTTGTATCTGATTTACGCCACGTTTTTGTTTCGATTGCGGTAGTGGTTGTAATAGCATTATCGATATCCATTAATAAATTCCTTATTAATATATTTTACGAAATACTGCCTAATCCCGTTATTTGTGATACGCGCGATAAATCAATATTGCCGCCTGATATAATGCTGACGGTCTTTTTGCCGGTGATATAATCTTTTAGTTTTCCGCTTAATAATGCTGCGGATGCTAATGCACCTGCACCTTCGGTAATAATCTTGTTACGCTGAATAAGGTCAATCATACTTTTTCTTATTTCATCTTCACTGACCAGTACAATGTCGGTAACCAATGTTTTGACGATTTCAAAAGGTAACGTACCTGGGCGAGTCACATCACAACCATCGGCAAGCGTACCGGTTTTACGATGATTAGTAATACTGCCGCTATAATAAGATGCCGCCATGCCGTGAACATTCTCTGACTGGACGCCAATAATATTAATGGTTGGATTAATAGATTTAATTGCCAGCGCGATACCGGCAATTAATCCACCGCCACCAATAGGGACAATCACATTATCGACATCATAGAGATCTTCAAGTATTTCCAGCCCGATAGTGCCCTGACCAGCAATCACTTTTTCATCATCGAAAGGGTGAATAAAAATACGGTGTTCCATTTCAATAATTTCACTGGCTTTTGCTATGGTATCGTTGAAATTCTCACCATGTAGCACCACCTGTGCAGAATATTCACTGGTCGCCGCAATTTTTGATTTAGGGGCGCAATTTGGCATCACCACCTTGCTGTTAATCCCCAACATGGCACAGGATAAAGAAACCCCTTGCGCATGATTACCCGCCGAACAAGCCACAACCCCTTGCCTTCTCTCCTCTTCGCTGAGTGAGCTGAGCTTATTGAATGCACCGCGAATTTTGAATGACCCGGTACGTTGCATGTTCTCAAACTTCAGATAAATCTCGCCATGACAGCGCTCACTCAGATAATTCGACCTCGCTAATCCTGTTTTGTAGATATGCCCTCTCAATCGTTTTTGTGCATCAATTACATCATTGATAGTTATTGGTAAGTCACTGTAAATTTTCATCTTTCATAGCCTTGCAGATTAAAATTCCTAAGAATTATGTATTTTGCTTGGCAGGATGCTACGACACAAAAAACTGCATTAATGTGATGATTGCAGCAAAAAGACGTGGAGTTGATCTTCCAACCAGTTGTTTGTTTCGAAAAATGCAACGCGGTCGACACTCTACAATTTGGATTAGTTTTTATAATCTAAAATGGGCTTGCTCAGTTCGATTCGCCCTGCCACAAAAACAAGCCGCATCCTTGCGGCTTGAGCATTACGTCAAATCAAGTAAGGTGTTTAATTGCGCTATCTGTTGTCGCCACTGGCATTGCAGCTCTGGCTTCTGATGCTTGAACTTACGTGCCAGATCCTGTTTCAGCTTACTTTCCAATTCCAACAACTCAGCCAACAACTGCTCTTCTTCACTTTCCACTAACATTATCGACTCAGGTTCGAATGTGGAGGCGGGCACAGAAACTGATGCAGGTTTATCGGCCAAAATGGCATAGACCGGTTCTAGATGGTGCCACTCTTCCAACCGCTGCTTATCGATTAACCAAAAACGATTGCAGTTTTGTTCAATCAATGTACGGTCATGGGAAACCAGCAACACCGCACCACTGAAGGTTTTCAGCGTATTTGCCAGCTCTTCTTTACCTTCCATATCAAGATGGTTAGTCGGTTCATCAAGCAGTAGCAATGAATAGTTAGCCAGTGTCAGGCCGATAAATAACAAGCGTGAACGCTCTCCACCACTCAAGGTGCTAACCAGCTGCTGATGCCGAAGATAGGGGAATCCGGCACCGATCAACGCCATTTTTCGCTGATCTTCGGTCAAGGGTGCAAAGGGGGCTAGAGCCTCGGATAGAGTGTCTTTATCACGCAGTTGTTGCAGACTTTGGTCGTAATAGCCCACACGTACTTTAGGGTGGAACGTCACTCCCACGTCGGCGGTCTCTGGTTGGCTAAAGGCCCGCCATAGGCAGTGCAACAGAGAAGATTTACCGCAGCCATTGCGACCTACTAATGCAACGCGATCACCGCTTTTGACCCGAAATTGTGCCAATTCAAATAGCACCGGTGCCTGAGCCGCTGGTCGAACCCGTAAATCTGAGAGTGCCAGCACTCGGTCTGCCGCCAGAGCTTCGCCATTTAGGCGCAATTGCCACTGATTACCGGCGGTGACCTGAGTTTGCTCATCCTTGAGGCGATCGACCTGTTTCTCCATTTGTTTAGCCTTACGCGCCAGTTTTTCGTTGTCATACACGCTGCCCCAGATGGCCAGTCGCTTGGCGCTTTTTGCTACCCGATCAATTTCCTTCTGTTCGGCTAAACGGCGATGACTGTCCGAGATATCTTTCTCCGCCAATGCCTGCCGTGCCTGAGTGCATGGCAGGCGGATAAATTGCAGATTTTTGTCACGCAAAATCCAGGTACAGTTGGTCACACGATCCAGCAAACTGCGATCATGTGAAACCAGTACAAAACTGCCACCCCAATTCAGGAGAAACTGCTCCAGCCACAGCAGGGTAGGTAAATCCAGATGGTTACTGGGTTCATCCAATAGCAGCAAATCTGGCTGGCGGATCAGTGCTCGTGCCAGCAACAGACGCGTATGCTGACCACCACTTAACGTACCGGCAGTCAGCGTCCAAGTGGGTTCATCAAACCCCAAGCTGACGAGCAAAACCTCTGCTTGCCAACGTTCTGGTTGATGCAGGCTATTGGGGAGATGATTGAGCACCGCATCCAGTAAGGTACAATCATCTAAAGCGGCGGGGAGATGTTGTTCAACCCGGGCCATCAGGCACTGGTTGGCGGTAGTGATAGTACCGGCCGTGGCGGGAAGATCACCGCTGAGGATTTTCAGCAGAGTGCTTTTTCCACAACCGTTATGGCCTATCAAACCAATGCGGTCACCTTTTTTCAGGCCGAAGGAAATCTCAGCCAGCAGTGGGCCGAAAGTGTTGTCGTAACCGACAGATTTTGCAGAAAGTAATGTGGTCATTGCTTACTCAAGTTTTACAGGCATAGAGATGCCTATCGTCAATAAAGCCGACGATAACCGGTAAGCCGGAGGGAAGTTGTCAGAGTGTTAGTTAGCTTCGCTCAAGCAAGTTATCGCAGCACGATACCGGTAACGCTTGAGCAATCACGATCACTAAAGACGAGTGAATAAAGAAACAATTCACGGGTCAACATAGTAATCCTCCTTAATATAATTCTGGTTAATGTATGACCTCATTATATTTAGTTTCTTCACTTTCTGCCAGTGCCGTCAGAAGGCCATAGACCGTGGTGGCTGCGGGTGTTTTTTGGCTAAGTACAGCTACGCGATTATCTCGTCCATCCAGCCAAACCAACTACTGACCCGCGTGCGATTGCCTGATTCAACCATTATCGGCCTTGAGCCCCGGATGGCGCTGGCATCAAACTTATGCGCTTGTCGAGCCAAGCTTAGTTCGCTAACTAAAACATCAATTAACAATAAATATGTCTTGATGTAACATTCGATCATACATGATAATGCTTATTATATTGATACTCGTTATCATTTCCGTGCTAAATATATGGACACACAGTTGAATAAAACACCGAGGTTGAACGACGAACCTGCTGTCGAGTATCCGACAGCAAGTAAGCCCTTGTCTGTCACCAGCGAACAACTGCTGGGAGAGCACGGTGTCGCCTTTATCGTCCATCAAGGCGAACACTATCAACTGCGCCAGACCAAGGCCGGCAAACTAATACTGACCAAATAACATACACAGAACCCACGTCATGGGTATTACAGCAAAACAGCAGCCGTACAGAGGCGAGGGCCGAGTAACGGGCCGCTAATACTGCTGTAGCATCAAAAGACGAAGGGGATAGCAAGCCACCCAGATTCTCGAATCAAGGCAGCCAGCAACCTATATATCTGTTTTATTCGCATAGAAAATATGGAGAATTGCCGACATGCCTCGTTTCATTTCTGACCGTTTCCGCTGGTCCCCACTCAGTTTGGCGATCGCTTGCACACTGCCTTTGGCCGTTCAAGCGGCTGATACCACTACCACGCCGACAAGCAGTAAAAAACACACTACCGATACCATGGTGGTTACGGCAACAGGTAATGAGCGCAGTAGCTTTGAAGCACCGATGATGGTAACCGTGATTGAAGGTACCTCGCCGACCAGCGAGACCGCCACCTCTGCGGCAGATATGCTGCGCAAAATACCGGGGCTGACCGTCACCGGCAGCGGGCGGGTCAACGGCCAGGATGTGACACTACGTGGCTACGGTAAGCAAGGTGTATTGACTCTGGTTGATGGTATTCGCCAAGGTACCGATACCGGCCATCTGAACGCCACTTTCCTTGATCCGGCACTGGTGAAACGTGTTGAAGTGGTGCGTGGCCCATCTGCCCTACTGTACGGCAGTGGCGCATTAGGTGGTGTTATCTCTTTTGAAACTGTCGATGCCGCTGACTTGCTGTTAGCGGGCCAAAATACCGGTTACCGCGTTTACAGCTCTGCGGCTACCGGTGATCACAGTTTCGGCCTGGGTGCCAGTGCCTATGGCCGCACCGATGATGTTGATGGCATTCTCTCCTTCGGTACCCGTGATATCGGCAATATCCGTCAGAGTAATGGTTTTGATGCACCAAATGACGAAACCATCAGTAATGTGCTGGCAAAAGGAACCTGGCATATTGACCCGATTCAGTCACTGAGTGCTAATCTGCGCTATTACAACAACAACGCAATAGAACCCAAAAATCCACAAACCAGTGCGGCTTCCAGTGGCAATGTCATAACCAATCGTTCAACGATCCAACGTGATGCCCAACTCAGTTACCACCTTAAGCCACTGGATCAGGAGTGGTTGAATGCCACCGCACGGGTTTACTACTCTGAAGTGGAAATCAATGCACGGCCACAAGGTTCAGCCGAAGAGGGACGTAAACAAACCACGGAAGGCGGAAAGCTGGAAAACCGGACGCGTTTGTTTACCGACAGCGTTGCATCACACCTGCTGACTTACGGCACAGAAGCCTATAAACAAGAGCAGACGCCGGGAGGCGCGACGACCAGCTTCCCACAAGCAGATATCCGGTTTGGCTCCGGCTGGCTACAAGATGAAATCACCCTGCGCGACCTGCCAGTGTCCATTTTAGCCGGTACCCGTTATGACAACTATCGCGGCAGCAGCGAAGGCTATGCTGACGTCGATGCCGACAAATGGTCATCACGCGGCGCAGTGAGTGTTACCCCCACTGACTGGTTGATGCTGTTTGGCTCCTATGCCCAAGCTTTCCGCGCACCAACCATGGGCGAGATGTACAACGATTCACGGCATTTCCCCGGCAATTACTGGGTACCCAATCCGAATCTAAAACCGGAAACTAATGAAACCCAAGAGTACGGGTTCGGCCTGCGTTTCAGTGACTTGCTAATGGCTGAAGATGACCTGCAATTCAAGGCCAGCTACTTCGATACCAATGCGAAAGACTACATCAACATGACTGTCTCGCGCACAACCACCACATCAGTGAATATCGAGCGGGCAAAAATTTGGGGTTGGGATGCCACCATGAGCTACAAAACAGCCCTGTTTAACTGGGATCTGGCCTATAACCGTACCCGGGGTAAAAATCAGAGTACCAATGAATGGCTCGAATCCATTAGCCCGGATACCGTCACCAGCGTAGTGGATATCCCGGTTGCCAGCAGTGGTTTCGCGCTGGGTTGGATTGCCACATTTGCTGACCGCTCCAAACCGTTAAGCACCGGTAAACGTCAGGCCGGTTATGGTCTCAATGATTTCTATGTCAGCTATAAAGGCCAGGAACAACTGAAAGGTGTCACCACGACCGTGGTTCTGGGCAACGCATTCGACAAAGAGTACTACGCGCCGCAAGGCGTGCCACAAGATGGCCGCAACGCGAAGCTATTTGTGAGTTACCAGTGGTAATTCATTAAAAAAAGATAGTCTGAAACTACTCATCCGGTAATCCAATTTATGGATTACCGGATTATCATTTAACGCTGTCACCTGCATATAAAAAATCAATAGAACGAGGATGTCATCAATGAGCAAATCTATATATGAGCAGTACATACAAGCCAAAGCGGATAACCCAGGCAAATACGCGCGTGATTTAGCGACACTAATGGGTATTTCAGAAGCGGAACTGACTCATAGCCGTGTGGGTCATGATGCAAAACGCTTACAAGGTGATGCCCGCACCCTACTGGCCGCATTGGAGGCGGTGGGAGAAGCCAAAGCTATCACCCGCAACACCTATGCCGTGCATGAGCAGATGGGCCGTTACCAGAATCAACATCTGAACGGTCATGCGGGTTTAATCCTTAACCCGCGTGAATTGGATTTGCGGTTGTTCCTCAATCAGTGGACCAGTGCATTCACACTGTCAGAAGAGACACGCCACGGCGTGCGCCATAGTATCCAGTTCTTTGACCAGCAGGGTGATGCGTTACATAAAGTCTATGCTACTGAACAGACGGATAGGGCGGCTTGGCAAGCCGTGCTGGAGAAGTTTATCAGTACAGAAAACCCAGCGTTGCCATTAGAAGTACTGAGTACACCTGAAGTGGCCGAGCCAACAGTTGATGATGCCACCGTGGATACCGAATGGCGTGCCATGACCGATGTACACCAATTCTTCCAGTTGCTTAAGCGCAATAATTTGACCCGCCAGCAAGCATTCCGCGCCGTCGGGGATGATCTCGCCTATCGTGTTGATAACCGTTCACTGACACAACTACTGAATATCGCCCAGCAGGATCAGAACGAAATCATGATTTTTGTGGGTAACCGCGGCTGCGTGCAAATTTTCACCGGTTTAATTGAGAAAGTGGCCCCGCATCAAGACTGGATTAACGTTTTCAATAAACGCTTTACGCTGCATCTGATTGAAACTGCTATTGCTGAAAGCTGGATCACCCGTAAACCAACCAAAGATGGGTTTGTCACCAGTTTGGAACTGTTTGCCGCCGATGGTACCCAACTTGCTCAACTTTATGGCCAACGCACCGAAGGGCAATCAGAACAAAATCAATGGCGTGAGCAGATTGCCCGCCTGATCAATAAGGATATCGCTGCATGAGACTAAGGCTGCTGTCACTCCCTTTCATTCTGTCACTGAGCGCCGGTATTCTGCCGCTAAATACATTCGCCGCAGAACGTATTGTCACCATTGGTGGTGATGTAACAGAAATCGCCTATGCACTCGGTGCTGGTGGCGAGATTGTGGCGCGTGACAGCACCAGTCTACAACCGCAGGCAGTGCAAAAGCTGCCTGACGTGGGGTACATGCGAATGCTCAATGCCGAAGGGATTTTGGCGATGAAACCGACCATGCTGTTGGTCAGCGCACTGGCTCAACCCTCATTGGTACTCAAACAGGTTGCCGACAGCGGGGTTAACGTGGTTACCGTACCGGGACAAACCACGCCGGAAAGTGTAACGGCGAAGATTAGTGCGGTCGCCACAGCGCTTCATCAGCCAGAACAAGGCCAAAAACTGATTAAGGACTACCAACAACGTTTAGCTGCGGTGAGCAGTACGCCACTGCCGGTAAAAGTGCTGTTTGTTATGAGTCACGGTGGCCTGACACCGATGGCTGCCGGTCAAAATACTGCCGCAGATGCCATGATCCGTGCCGCTGGTGGTAGCAATGCCATGCAAGGCTTTAGCCGCTACCGCCCACTGTCACAAGAGGGGGTTATCGCCAGTGCGCCAGACTTATTGCTGATTACCAGTGCCGGTGTGAAAGCACTGGGTGGCAATGAGGGGGTCTGGAAATTACCCGGTATAGCCCTGACACCCGCGGGTCAACATAAGCGCCTATTAGTGGTGGACGACATGGCATTACTTGGCTTTGGCTTGGAAACGCCGCAAGTGCTGACGCTGCTGCGCAAAGGCATGGAACAAGCGCAATGAATTGCCGTATCCATCCACGCCTGATGCTGAGCATCTTACTGATGGTTCTAATCTTATTAGCACTCGGCTCGGCCAATATGGGGGCTTTGACGCTCTCGTTCCGTACCTTGTGGCATGCATCATTAGATGATGCCATGTGGCATATCTGGCTGAATATCCGCCTGCCGCGCGTGTTGTTGGCGGTGGTTGTCGGCTGCGCGCTGGCGGTTTCCGGTGCCATCATGCAAGGGTTATTCCGTAACCCGCTGGCTGACCCCGGCCTATTGGGTATCAGTAGTGGTGCCGCTTTGTGCGTCGGGCTAATTATTGTCATGCCATTCAGCCTGCCGCCACTATTAGCACTTTACAGTCATATGGTCGGCGCGTTTATTGGCAGCCTGGCCATCTCAGCCATTATTTTTACCCTCAGCCGCTGGGGCCATGGCAACTTATCCCGCCTGCTACTGGCTGGTATCGCCATTAATGCGCTGTGCGGTGCGGCGGTCGGGGTGCTGACTTATATCAGTGATGACCAGCAATTACGCCAGTTCTCACTCTGGAGTATGGGGAGCTTAGGCCAGGCTCAATGGTCAACACTGATGGTGGCGGCTTCTTTGATCCTACCCGCCTGTGTTCTTGGATTATTACAGGCGCGTCAGTTGAATCTGTTGCAGCTAGGAGATGAAGAGGCACACTACCTCGGTGTTAATGTACGCCAAGCCAAGCTGCGTTTGCTATTACTGAGCGCCATCTTGATCGGTGCCGCGGTGGCTGTCAGTGGAGTTATCGGTTTTATCGGGCTGGTCGTGCCACATCTTATCCGCATGCGTATCGGTGCTGACCACCGCTGGTTGCTGCCCGGTGCCGCACTGGGTGGGGCTTGTCTATTACTGACCGCCGATACTCTGGCCCGTACCTTAGTCGCCCCGGCTGAAATGCCGGTCGGGTTGATAACCAGCCTACTGGGTGGCCCTTATTTTCTATGGCTGATTTTACGTCAGCGGGAGCAACTCAGTGGTTGATATAGCAGGGCTTAATATAGCTGGAGTTAATCAGGCAGTAACACCGACGGCGTTATTGGAGGCTAATCAGCTCGCCTATCATGTGCAGGGCCAGAGGCTAATCAAGAATGTTTCGCTACAAATTGCCAGCGGCGAAATGGTAGCTATTATCGGGCCGAATGGCGCGGGGAAATCAACCCTGCTGCGCTTGTTAACCGGTTACCTCACCCCTTCTGATGGTGAGTGCCAATTGCTCGGCAAAGATCTGAAGAGCTGGCAGCCACAGGAATTGGCCCGTACCCGTGCAGTCATGCGGCAATACAGCAGTCTGGCTTTTCCATTTAGTGTTAGCGAAGTGATTCAGATGGGCCGTGCCCCTTATGGCGCGGCACAAGATAGGCAAGCTGTAGAAGAGGTGATGGCTCAAACGGACTGTTTGTCACTGGCACAGCGTGACTATCGCGCACTGTCTGGTGGTGAGCAACAACGGGTACAATTAGCCCGCGTATTAGCACAATTGTGGCAACCACAACCGACACCACGCTGGTTGTTCCTTGACGAACCGACCTCCGCATTAGATTTGTATCATCAACAGCATACCCTGCGCCTATTGCGCCAGCTCACCCACCAAGAACCCTTGGCGGTGTGCTGCGTGTTACATGATTTGAATCTGGCCGCACTCTATGCCGATCGTATTTTGCTGCTAGCACAGGGCGAACTGGTGGCCTGTGGCACACCAGCGGAAGTGCTCAATGCCGAGACGCTGACTCGCTGGTATCAGGCAGATTTGGGGATTTCACGCCACCCTGAAACCGCACTACCACAGATCTATCTGCGCCAGTAAATGATACACATTGCGAGGCTCAAAGCGAGCGGCCAGTCAGACTGCCGACAAATCACGATGATGCGATCTGAAGCCGTGAGAATAGGCAAAAGAGTAAAACGTCGCGCCTGGGATGGCGCAGCTCGAACCACCAAGGGCGATTTTACCATCTGCCTATTCTCTGCACCGCCGACACTTTGTCATTAGCCTCACCCGTCTAAGGCTAGCTTTGCTTTTCTAACACCACCTGCGGTTCTGCATCAGCCAACAATTCATAAATTGCCTTACCAACGATTTGCACTGCCCGTTCGATTTCTGCGGTCATTGGTTTGCTGTAGCTGAGCCGCAGGCAATTGCGGTATTTCCCTGAAGCTGAACTAATAAACCCAGCGGCAACCTGTACCCCCTGTGGTAATAAGCAGCGATTAAGCCGCAAGCTATCAAATCCATGAGGCAATTCGACCCAGAGCATAAAGCTGCCCTGCGGCCTGCTCAGACAGGTACTCGGTGGAAAGTATTTCATTACCCAACCGGTCATAATATCGCGGTTACGTTGATATTGGCGGCGCATCCGGCGCAAGTGCTGCATGTAATGCCCTTGCTTGATAAACTCAGCCATCGCCAGTTGTGGCAACGACGCCACCCGCCCGGCAGAAATATATTTCATGTGCAGCGCTTTCTCTAAATAGCGCCCCGGTGCAATCCAACCAATGCGTAAACCAGGTGCCACCGTTTTAGAAAAAGAACTGCACAGCAGTACCCGACCATCATCATCAAATGAGGCAATGGTCGGTGGGCGCGGATATTGATAAGCCAACCCGCCATATACATCATCTTCAATAATCGCCACATCATAGCGCTGAGCTAAGGTCAGTAAAGCCTTCTTGCGTTCGTCCGGCATATTGTAACCCAGAGGGTTATTGCAGGTTGGAGTAAGCTGAATCACTTTGATCGGCCATTGATCCAGTGCCATTTCCAATGCCTCCAGACTGATCCCCACCACCGGATCGGTCGGGATCTCAATCACCTTCATTCCCATCCCTTTCAGGGTTTGCATCGCACCGTGAAAACTGGGGGAATCGATAGCAACAATATCACCGGCCTGACAAACCGCCCCCAATGCGATAACCAATGCGCCATGGCAGCCAGAAGTAATAATGATATTTTCAGCCGACTGATGATTACCGCTATCCAGCATCAGCCGGGCAATTTGCTCACGCAAAACCGGGGTACCATAAATATTGTCGTACTCCAGCACTTCCTCGCTTTGGTGTAGGCTAATTCGGCTAAGCAATCGACTGAGTATTTTTAGTCCTGGCCCAGACAGGTCGGGCGAACCGACGCCCAAATGGATAACATTCGCTTGATCGCCCCTGGTCAAAAATGCCAGCGTATTTTCCCACTGTGATACCTCTACCGGCCGCTGGGCATGGGTGCATGTCGCCGGTAAGGAAGGCAGGTTTGAACTGCAACGCACGAAATAGCCCGATTTCGCGCGCGCTTCAATTAGCAGGCACTCTTCCAGCTGCCGATAAGCCTGCTGGACGGTACTGATACTGACACCATGCTCGTCACTCAATACTCTGACAGAAGGCAGCCGCTCCCCTGCAATATACAGCCCCTCTTTAATCCGTTGACTAAGAATATCAGCCAGTTGTTGGTAACGAGTCATTGATATCACCTGATAAATTGAGTGGGACCAGTACAGATGGCGCTTATTTGTACCATTCAGTTTATATATCGCATATCTGTATGGAAATAATAGTCCCCATTTGCATCTGTAATGTTTTTCGCCAAAGTTTCATGCTAGTGGCTCACCTAATGACGGGGAGTCGATGATGAATAATATAATTGAAGATCAAATAGATGAATGTTGTTTATCGGCTGCTCGAGCAACGAAAAGCCGCCACAATATTTTTATTCAAGTGTGGCTGAAAGCATACAGATACCTATACCAGTGTAATGAACGACGTAAAACCGCGAATACACTGTCAAGATTGAATTCAGATCAATTAAAGGATATTGGCCTAAGCCGGGATGATATCAAACGGGATTACAGCCGCCCGTTCTGGCGCTGAGTTAGGGTTCTCATGGCAGTAAATAAGCTTAAAGCTGAATAGACTGGCTTCGGTGTAATACCGTACCGAAGCCAGTATTATTAGTTAGAAATCATAACCGACGGTTGCCAGCACTGAGCGCTCAGCACCCCAGTAGCAATAAGAGGTGTTGTAACAGGCTGCGACGTATTTTTTGTCGGCGATATTATTCACATTCAATTGAACAAATGCCCCTTTCAACGACGCAGCCCAAGTGCCTAAATCAGCACGGACAGAGGCATCGCCCAGTGTATAAGAGGGGACGCGCAAAGTATTAGCATCATCAGCCCACTGCTTGCCAATATAGCGGATACCCGCACCAATATTGATGCCGTAACCTGCTTCATATTGCGCCCACAGTGATGCCATATTTGACGGCGCTAATACTGGTGTATTGCCATCATTACCATCAATAGCATCTTTGAATTTCACCCGATTATAGGTATAGCCCGCAATCACACTTAACCGGTCATTAACCTGGCTTCTGGCCTCCAGTTCCAACCCCTGTGAATTAACTTTACCGGCTGGCACAAAATAGGTCGCCGGCACGGCACGGTTTGCCACATCATTTTGTGTCAGGTCATATAAAGCGGCGGAATAGAGTGAAGTGCTGCCCGGCGGCTGATATTTGATACCGACTTCATACTGCTCGCTGGTCATCGGTTTCAATAAGTTTTGTTGGGCATCCGGGAACAGACTTGGCGTGATGGCCTGACTGTAGCTGACATAGGGTGAAATGCCGCTGTCGAAGCTATACAGTAATGCCGCGCGCCCACTGGCATGTTTATCGGTACGTTCATCGGTGCTATTGGCAGTCTTATTAATGTTTTCAGTTTTCATCCGGTCATAACGGCCTGATAGATTCAGGTGCCAATTATCCAGCGTCATTTCATCTTGCAAATAGATGCCACTCTGTTCATAGCGGCGGTTTAAATAGGAGGTGTTGATGCCCGGAGTGGTCAGCAGATAATCGCTATAAAGCGTGCTCCCCGCCGAAATACCGGTGTAAGGGTTCAGTGTGGTCGCAAAAGCGCTGTCGCTGCGCAGATTATTGCTGAACTTCTGGAAATCAAAGCCCAGCATCACCTTATGTTCAACTGCGGCGGTAGCAAAATCAGCACCCAGTTGGTTATCAATAGCAAACGCGTTGAGCGAGGAATCCTCACCGGAATAATAGCGATTCATCAGAGTGCGATCGCTATTCCATCCTCCCTGATAAACCTGTTCTAACTGAGTATTGGAATGGGTGTAACTGGCATTCTGGCGGAATGACCAAACATCATCAAATTTATGTGAAAATTCATAGCTATAGATTTGCTGCCAACGTTTAAATACATTGTGGTTACTTTCGCCATCAAAGAAGCCACGGCTTAATTTCTGCCCATAGATGCTGCCATCAGCCGGCACCGAACTGTGGTAACCACCAGAAGGGTCTTTTTGCAAATTAGCCCGCAATAACAAAGAGGTATTCTCATCCGGCTGCCACAATAATGAGGGTGCGATGGCATAGCGTTCTTCACGCTGATGGTCGTACATGGTGTCACTGTTACGGGTAATCCCGGTGAGGCGAAACGCCCAATGCTCGGATATAGCATCGGTATAATCAAAGGCAACCGCTTGTGTATTGTTATTACCGGCCGTCAGGCGGAAATGGCCTTCAGAAGTAAACTGTGGGCGTTTAGATGTCATCATCACCACACCGCCGGGGATACTCTGACCATACAGTGCCGAAGAGGGGCCTTTGATGACATCAATGCGCTCCAGGAACCACGGGTCTACTTGCAACACGTTAAAGCTGCCGCCGTCACTGAGTAAGCGCAGACCATCAAGGAAGGTATTGTTCACATCACCGCCATGGAAACCCCGCAGTGCGATGGTGTCATAGCGGTTGGCTCCGCCGGAAAAACCGGTGAACACGCCAGGAGTGTAATTCAGCGCCTGATTAATCGTAGCGACATTTTGGTCATCCATCTGCTGACGGGTCACCACCGATACCGCCTGGGCGGTAAGAATTAAGGGTTGATCCGTTTTAGTCGCCCCTTTGGTGGTTGTCGCGGTGTAGCCCGAGGTCGGGAGATCAGCAGCATTACCTGCTTTGGCCGTGACTTCTATCGTATCTTCAGCCAGCGAAGCGAAAGGAATACACATCGCCAATGAACATAAAACAGCAGAACGCTTTATTACAAAAACCGAAAACATAGTTATCTTCCCCAGATAATTAGGCATATAAAATAGATGGTTATAACCAGCATCCATTGCTATTTCACAGCGCAATAATATTGCCTGCGTGCCACATATCGTGGGTCCATAAGTTCAGCGCACAATCTATTAAATGAGAGTGTTAATTTCAATGATAATTATTATCTTTATCATTTGAGAGGGAGGAGTAATTATCGGAGTAAGATTATTCCGTAACGTGCAGAATGTGCCACAATGGCGGTCAGGCTGGCTTTAACAGCACACCTATCGGATTTTTGGGTTAATTGTGGCACTCACTTTCAGGCTGATCGGTTTTATGAAAAAGATTGGGTACGTTGTTGCACGTAGAAATTATCCGCTGCTGTGGCTGCTGCTAACGCTTATTTTTGCGTCAATATCAGGTACCAGCGTTGCCGCCATAGCATCAGATGCTGCGGCTGAAAACAGTGAGGCGCCAGTAAAACCGGCAGTATCAGTACAACTGATTAGCCTACAAAAACAGTTGGATAAGCTGAAGCAGAGTGTCTCTGCCAGTACCTCCGATAACCAGTTGAGTGTGCTAAACGAGACCGCACTGGCACTGGCGCGTGATGCTGATATCTTGATAGCCGACCTGAAGCCCAAGCGGGAACAACTGCAAACACAGTTGGAGGTTTTAGGCCCGTTACCTGCCGCCGGAGCATTGGCAGAGACCCCGGTAGTCGCCCAGCAGCGGCGGATATTGAATACCCGTAAAATCCAGTTAGATGGCCAGAATGATCAGGCCCAAGCTATCAAAACCAACGCGGAAAACCTGGCAACACAGATCATCGCGTTACGGCGCACCGCGTTGAAATCACAAATTGCCTTAAATTCTGGCAGCATTTTGGGGGCGAACTTCTGGGCACCGATCG
Source organism: Yersinia sp. 2542 StPb PI (assembly GCF_048593855.1). Classification (NCBI taxonomy): domain Bacteria; kingdom Pseudomonadati; phylum Pseudomonadota; class Gammaproteobacteria; order Enterobacterales; family Yersiniaceae; genus Yersinia; species Yersinia sp. 2542 StPb PI. The sequence goes on along the minus strand of NZ_JAZGQA010000013.1, from coordinate 22,123 downwards.
TCAATCCCAATGTTGACGATGACCGCCGACTGAAAGATTTTACCCAAGAACTGGCCGATGCCTGGAGTGCCGCCTGGGAACCCGAATGGCGTTTCGGCACCACGATGTATCTGCTGCTAGCACTCTTAATCAGCATATTTGGTTTTAAATTTCTCGATGTGCTGACCGCCTGGTTTTGTACCAAATGCTTACCACCAGGCCCGCTACGCCGCAGCTTTATGGCCTCAGCCACCACGCTTTGTACGGTGTTGATCACCGTCACAGTGGCGCAATGTATCACTCAAACCTTTACCCGCACGCCGGATGTCTCACAGGTAGTGATGGATTTTGCGCTGGCATTTGTTCAGCTCATGTTCTTCTCAGCTTTAATCGCGGGCCTTGGGCGGGCATTTTTATCCAACCAACGCCCCTCATGGCGGTTGCCTGCCATCGCTGATGAAGTGGCCACATCACTGAGACTATTCCCCCCTCTGCTAGCCAGTTGCATCATGATTTTTGGTGCCCTTGATCAGATGAACAATATGATCAATATCAGTGTGTCTGGGGCCATTTTTAGTAATGGTATTTCGGCGCTGCTGGTGGCGCTTACTGCGGCGATTATTCCGTTACGTGCTAATCGGGTACGGCGTAATCTGGTGGTAAATGGCGAAAAACCTGAAGCCTATTCCACGCTGGCGGGATTGATTCATTTCGCCATCGGCATTACGGCAATAGCCATATTACTGTCATTGTTAGTCGGTTATATCGCACTGGCGAAATTCTTAAGTTACAAGTTGGTGTGGAGCTGTCTGGTCATCGCCTGTTTATATTTATTAGTCCATTTGTGTGTTGATTTGGCGGAAAGCATTTTCTCGCCCACCAGCAGCGCCGGTAAAGCCATTAAACAGTCACTGAATATTGATGACCGCCATTTGGCCCAGGCCGCAACGTTACTCTCCGCCTCCAGCAAAGTACTGCTGATATTGTTGGCCATTATCGCATTACTTAATGGCACCTTTGGTTCCACTACCCCGATTTCACTACTGCAAAAAGCGGTAGAGTTATTAAGTGGCGAAGGGCTGGAAAAATTAAATATTGTTCCCACTAACTTATTTAATGCGCTGGTTTGCTTACTGGTCGGCTTATACGTGCTCAAAGCCGCACGGCGTTGGCTGAATAATGAGTTCTTGCCACAAACCCAGATGGATTCCGGTATAAAGACCTCGGCGGTAACGCTTTTCAGTAACATCGGTTACGTGCTGGTGATTCTACTGACCTTATCGGTACTGGGCATCCAATGGAATAAATTAGCCTGGATTGTCAGTGCATTGTCGGTGGGTATCGGCTTTGGCTTGCAGGAGATTGTGAAGAACTTTATTTCCGGCATTATTTTGCTGACCGAACGGCCAGTCAAAGTGGGGGATTTGATCAGTATCAGTGGGGTTGAAGGGGACATTCGCCGCATCAATGTTCGCGCTACCGAGATCCAACTCAGTGACCGCTCAACAGTTATTGTCCCGAACTCCCAATTGATTTCGCAGAATGTGCGTAACGCCACCATGGCTAATGCTCAAGGGGTGGTGACCATTGCCCTGACCTTCCCGCTGGATTTGGATGTTGAACTGGCACAGGCACTGTTGATAGAAGCTTATGAAGAACACGAGTCGATACTTGATACCCCGGCTCCATCAGTGAAATTCAGTCAGTTAAGCCCGGACGGTATTGTCCTCAGTGTGACCGGTCTGGTCCCCAGTCCACGAATGGTCAGTAATACCAAAAGCTCTTTGTTATTCAGCATATTAAAACGGCTTAGGGCCGCAGGCGTGTCTCTTGCGGTGGCAACACCCAGCAAAACCGCAACTGAGTTGAACTAATCGGGCAGACCATGAGTATTATTAATAACAATAATGCTCATGGCCACCTAATCACTTATTTCGCCTCACTCAAACTAAACACTTTCAGATTACACCCCAGCCACTGAGCAGATAAGGCATTAATCCCAAAGGAAAAATCAGAGCCATAGACTTACTTATCTCAGCGCTGAATCAAATAACGAATCGTAGGGCCGTCCTGCTGAATATCCAGCACGGTATAGCCGTAGTTTCGCGCATCCAATGGGATATTATTAATCGATTGCGGACAGTCGCTGATCACTTCCAGAATTTCGCCCGGCTTCAGTTGCGGCATGGCTTCTAGCGTCGCTACCGCGGGATATGGGCACGGTTCACCCACCATATCTAAGCGGTAATCAGGTACGATGACGGTCGTTGTCGATGAGGAATGACTCATAGTAGCTCCTTAGCCAGAACGGATGTGGCCGCTTTCTGTTTACGGAAGAAACGTTTTTCCCACCACAGCATGGCAGCAAAGGCAATGGCTAACATCAGGTAAGTCACCAACAATCCGCCTATTGGCCCGAAGGTCTGCAACAAGTTCACCTTGTCATAATTGGTCGCCAAAGCAGGGGCGAAATCATCCCAATAATAGGCCAAAATGGTCGCGCCGATAATGTTACCCAGCCCCACCCACCAATAGTGAATCTGCCCTTCGACCGCGCGATACATCCAGCCGGTTTCACAGCCTCCGGCCAGCACGATACCAAAACCAAACAGCAAACCGCCAATCACCGCGTTCGGCCCGGCCCACAAAATCTTAGGTGCTACCCCCAGTTGGACATAACTGAAAATACCAATCGCACTGACCGCCATCCCAAGAATAATGGCCTTTGCCATGTGAGTACGCCCGGTTATCCACAAGTCACGGAACGCAGAGGTAAAACAAATTTGCGCACGTTCAATCAGCAAGCCAAAACCAATACCGCACAACATGGCGATGCCTAGTTTTGGCTGACGGAACAGCTCAATCAGCGACCAGCTTAGTGCCAGAACAAACACCACCATACCAAGGCGAAAACGGCGTGCGGCGCGGGCCGGATGCTGCGTCAAGGGCGATGCAGCCGTCACTTTTTGTAACTTTACCGGGATGCGAAACAGAGGTAACAGCGTAAATTTGGCACCAAAGTAGGAGCCGGCCGCCGTCGCAAGGGCAAAGAACCAGGCATGTAGTGAAAACTGTGGAATCCCGGTAAAGAAAGCCGCCAAATTGCAGCCCATCGCCAGACGAGCACCAAAACCCGCAATAATGCCGCCAACCAGCGCTTGTGCGATGCGAATACCGTGTTGAGGCTTGCGCAACTTAACGTTGTTAGCCCACAGAGCCGCCGCGATACATCCGGCAAACATGCCGATAATCATCATGCCATCAATACGATCTAACGGCGTCCCCTCCAATCCGATAACTTTAAAGTAACCCCACTCTTGCGGATGCGCGCCAAACAACTGCATGAGGTGGCCTCCCCAGCGGGTAAACTCGCCAGTCACCGCCCAAAAGGTGCCAGTTAAGCCGAAGTAATAAGTCGATAAGATACCAGCAGCAATGACCGCCGGTAGTGGCGCCCAAAAGCGCACCAGATATTGAGATTTAAATGCTTGCCAGCTCACACTGACACCTCCAAATAGATACTGTCACTTGCGATATCAAGACTATTCGCGGCGACGATAAAATAGACCTAGATATAATAAGCCAATTATCCATTCAATGAAGTATGTTGTGACGTAAGTTAGATGTTAATCAAAGGTTACGTCAGTAACAGTGCCGGAGAGGCAGGAAACATCCACGATCAGCCATCTTCACCCGCTAACTGGTAATCCAATGCCAATGCCAAGCGCAGGATAGCCGCCACCGGCTCGAAGAATTGCTCTGGTATGGTATCGCCACAGGCCACATCGCGGTGTAATGCCCGTGCCAGCGCAATATTTTCCACCACCGGGATACCCTGCTCCTCTGCTAATGCAATGATCAGCGCGGCCTGTTCGCCATGACCCTTTTCAATCACCACGGGCAAGGGTGCATCATCAGCGTGATAAAACAGGCAAACTGCAAAATGGGTGGGATTACGGACCACTGCGGTAGAGCGTCTGACGTTTTTTGCGAAACTGCCACTTTGCACTTCATGCTGTAACTGCCGGCGTTTCTGTTTGATATGTGGGTCTCCGTTGCTGTCTTTATGTTCCCGCTTGATTTCTTCCAGAGACATTTTTAGTTGTTTCATGATGTTATAGCGTTGAAAGGCATAATCCATCAAAGAGAAAACCACATAACAGGCAACCAGAGCACCCAGTAGCCAGCTCATTAATGTGGCAAAGACGGGGATCGCACAGCGACTTCCGCAGTAAGCCAGATAACCAAAAGAAACCGCATAGTGCAGCAATAAATAGCCGAAAATCAGCGTGAGCACCCCTACTTTCAATAAAGATTTGATTAACTCGAACACACTGCGCAGTGAGAATAATTGTTTGGCATTATTGATTGGATTGATGTGTTCGCCTTTAAACTCTACCGCTTTGGTTGCCAATAACGGCCCGACTTGCGCGATACCGGCAAGAATGGTGACTAAAATCAGCGCACCGCCTAATATCCCCATAATATGAATAAGTACTGCCATGCACTCCGCACCAATGCGGGCCAGTGCCATGGTCAACGGTTGTTGTAATTGGCTGATTGAACTACGGATAAGTGCGACGGCCTGATCGACCAACGTGTAGCCGGTCAGGAGAAAGTAAACCACCAGCACCACTAACTGGGCGCCGGAGGTTATCTCAACACTTTTAATTACCTGCCCTTTCTCCCGAGCTTCCTTCAGGCGTTTCGCGGTAGGTTTTTCGTTCTTTTCACTGCTCTCACCCCCCATCGGCAGCCCCATTGATCAACGGGATAAGTGTGTTTATCTTCTGTTCGGTCTGGTTAATCCCCACCAGATAGTGATGTAGGGCATAAGGCAGGCTAATCAGTAACAAAAGCAGAGCCAATGCGCTTTTAATCGGCATCGCCAGAAAGAAAACATTCAGTTGTTGTGCCGAGCGATTGATTAATCCTAAAGATAAATCAGCTAATACCATCACCAGCATCGCGGGTAACGCAAAGCTCAGACAGAGTTCCTGCATCAGTAGCCACTCACTTTGTAGAAAGTGCAGCATCGCTGATGAGGGGCGAATACCACTGCCAGCAGGCAGAATCTCATAGGAGCCATAGAGTGCTGCCAATACCAGATTGAAACCGCCAGATAATAAAAACAGTACGGTTAATATTTGCGTAAACAACACACCAAAAATAGAGGATTCCATGCCCATACTGGGGTTAAACAAAGTGGACATGGTGGCACCACGCAGAGTATCAATCAGGAACCCCGCCATATCGATGGCCCAGAAAGGCAGCGCCGCGACAAAGCCAATCATCACCCCAATCAATAGCTCAACACACAGCCCCCCAAACCAACCGATGAGGCTATCGTGGGTTATCAGTGGCAGGGAGAAAAACAGTGGCGTGACCGGCAAAGCTATGGCAAAAACCAGGCCGTTACGCAATAAGCTACTGCCCAGACTGCGCGCAGTAAACAGGGGTAATATCAGCAACATGCCGTAAGGGCGCATCATCGCCAACCCCAGCGCCTCAAGCCAGTACAGAGAGTCTGGCATCTCAGGACCGCATACTGGTGATTTGCAGAAAAGTCTGCTGGGTATAATTCAGCAGTGTCGACCCCATCCAATGGTAGGTAATCAATAACGTGGCTGACACCGCCAGTAATTTAATCAAAAATTGTAATGTCTGATCCTGGATTTGGGTGAGTGCCTGCAACAAACTGACAATTAGCCCGACCACGGAGGCCACCACCACCACCGGCATCGAGAGCAGTAACACTATCCATAACAGTTGGGTCGCCAGATGAACAACAATGGCATTACTCATTGATACATCCCTCGGTCGAGAGTCATAAATACGACCCCACCAACTGACCCAGTAGTAATCCCCAACCATCAATAAGAATAAAAATCAATAACTTGAATGGGAGTGAAATGGTAATGGGTGACACCATCATCATGCCCATGGCCAACAGAATATTGGACACAATTAAGTCGATCGCCACAAACGGCAAATAGAGCAACAACCCGATTTTGAATGCTTCAGTCAGTTGGGTTAGCGTAAATGCGGGCATTAATATCAGCAGTGAATTGGGTTTTACACTATTGCGATAGCGTTCGGGCCATTTGGTTTGGACGATATCGTTAAAAAAAGTGACTTGTTCTGTATCGGTATTACGTTGTAAAAAATCGCGGTATGGCGCCAGAGCATGCTCATCAATTTGCTGTAGCAAAGCGCCAATGTCGTTGGGGAGCGGCTCATCTTGCAGTCGGGCATGCACATCTAAGCCAACCGGTGCCATGATGAAAATGGTTAACACCAAGGCCAGTCCATAAATAGCGATATTAGGAGGCACCTGCTGAACACCCAGCGCATTGCGTAACAAAGAAAAAACTATCGATAGTTTGAGGAATGAAGTGCCCATCACCATCAGCAGTGGCAGCACCGACAGCAAAAAAAGCAGGACAATCAATTGAGAGGACGAATTCAGTAACTCCATAATCGGTTCCGCAAAAGGCTGGCCTGTTGAGTAAAAACAATACCCACAGTATTTGCCCAGCCCGCCTTAGCCGGAATCAGGTCATGACCTGAATAACCTCAGTGCCTCAGCCCAACAGCAGCGCATTCTCAAGGACGAGCGGTGAGAAACCATTGCTCAATGCGCACAATTAACTGCTCATCACAACACAACAGGCTGCCACTGCCGACCGATTGCCCGTGCAAACGAATATTCACTTCGCCGTAGAAGGCAGTTTTACAGTCCAGTGTTTGCCCGATGGCTAACTGTTTGATATCACGCAGCGGCAGTGTCAACCGCCCTATTTCCATGACGAGTGTCTGCGGTAATTGCTCTAGCGCCACCGCCGGTGGCTCTTGGGTCACAGTGGCAATATCCAGCGCCAGCAACCGGTCAATATCGTCATTAACCTGTTGAATTGTCATTTTGTTTCCATCCTCTAATTTGATATAAATCTGCGCGGATGCCATCGGCCATAACCAACAATTCCGCTGTTCCAATTCAGCGGCCGCCAGTATCCGCACCCCATCTCCAGGCCTGATTTGTTGCAACTGGTGTAAGGATAAATGACTCCAACCAACCACTAAGCCAGCTTGCCAGACAGCATCTTGCTGCGCGGGTAGCGCCTCACTCTGCCAGTGAGATAACCTTTCTATCAATGCCACCGGCGGCCAGTTACACAGCACGACACTGAGTTGCTGCCCTTCCAGTTCGAAAGTCAGCCCCACCGCCCACTGCGTTAGCAGTGTCATCGCCTGAGGAGTAATGTCATGAAGGACCAACTCGGGTAGTGACGCAAGCAGTGGACTGACGGCCCAATGCGCCATTGCATTCACCAATTCTGCCGCCAGAAGAGGAGCATCATCCGTTGCCAGCGCATAGGCCAGCCAGTGCTGCCAACATGACTGCGATAACCACAAACCACATTCCTGCCCATTAAATTGCAGTGGCAGATAAACCCCCTCTCCCCCAGCTTTGATGAAGGTTGCAGACACCCCAGCCGAATGCCGTCCATGGCCAATCACGGCGCTGAGTTGGCGTAATTCAGCCGTCAGACTCTCCAACATGGATGACCTCCAACCAGCAGGGGAAGCCTAACAAGTGCAGTTGCCGTTGCCAGCGCGACTGTATACGTTGCAAACGTTCAACCAATTCACCATTGGTGTGACTGAGCACAATATTTAACCCCTGAACAGCCAGGCTGACACTGACCCTTGTCCCACGCAACGGCCCACTGGCAATGCAGTAATCAGTGGATATCAAGCCACGGTCTCTCACCGTGGTAATTGCATCGGCCATCTCCGCCATGGGAAGAACACGCGGAGAGAGATAACGGGCAAATTGCTGTTTTTGTCTCTCATTAGCGACCCGCGGCTGCGAATCCCCGCCCAAATAATGCTCACTGAGCAGAGGTAATGCACCTTCAATATCGATTCGACTCATCTTTTATTAACATCCGTAATTTTTCCTGTTCACGCTGATTACTCCGTATCAGCGCCTGTTGTGCTGCAATAGCGTCCTGTTGTTGCAGCCCCAGAGCGTGCAACGCGCTAATTTGCTTTTGCTGCTGCCGCTCCGCCTGATACATCTGATGTTGTAAAACTCTCTGCTGCTCCGCTTGTGCGGGGAGCAGCCTACCGCGCCATTGCGCAAGCTGTTGTAACTGCTGACATAACTGATGGCGTTCGCGACGGCACTGTATCAATTGCAGTTCCTGCTGCTGCTGTTCTTGCTGCCAACGGAACAGTTGTTGGCGTAACCGGCGCTCTTTGCGTTGCCGTAAACAGAGCAAGCGCTGCAAGATATCCAGCGCGGAGTGGTTCAATTGATTATTTGGCCGAGTTGTTCCAAGGTGTGGTTGAGGCTGACGGCGTCGGGATGGCACGATAAGACGTTCTCCTGTTGCAAAAAGGCGCAGACCTTCGGGTAACGTTGCAGTGCGTCATCAGCCTGCGGGTCTTGCCCCGCCTGATATTCACCCACGCGAACCAACAGTTCGATCTCTTGATAGCAGGCTTGTATTTGGCGCAGTTTCTGTGCCAGCGCCAGATGTTCTACCGTGACGATTTGCGGCATGATACGGCTAACACTGGCAGCGATATCGATAGCCGGATAGTGCCCGGCACCGGCCAGTCGGCGGGATAGCACAATGTGCCCATCCAACAGCGAACGTACCTCATCTGCCACCGGCTCATTCATATCGTCCCCTTCCACCAGTACGGTGTAAAAAGCGGTGATACTGCCGCATTCACTGTTACCGGCCCGCTCCAATAAGCGGGGTAATGCCGCAAAGACGCTGGGAGGGAAGCTGCCCGCCGCAGGCAGTTCCCCGGCCGCCAGCCCTATTTCTCGGGCCGCTCTGGCATAGCGGGTTAGCGAATCCACCATTAACAACACTTTCAACCCGCGCTCACGGAAGTATTCGGCCACGGTAGTAGCAGTATAAATACCCTTCAGCCGCTCCAGAGCCGGACGATCAGAGGTTGCGACTACCACTACGGTGCGAGCACGGGTTTCAGGGGTGAGCACCTGGTCAAGAAACTCCCGCACTTCACGGCCACGTTCACCAATTAACGCCAACACCATGACATCCGCATTGCTGCCCGCACAGAGCATACTCAGCAAGCTACTTTTCCCGACCCCTGCCGCCGCAAAAATACCGACTCGCTGCCCCTCACCGCAGCTCAATACGCCATCAATGGCCCGGATCCCGGTGGTCAGTATTTGCCGAATCGGCTGGCGGGTTAGTGGCTCCGGGGGTTGGCAATCCAACTCACGCCAATGCCCGATAACCGGAGGACCGCCATCCATGGCGACACCCAAACCATCCAAAACTCGCCCAACCAGTGATGGCCCCACCTTGACACGGTGGGTATGCCCAAGTGGTGACACCCACTGACCGCTGCGCAAACCGGCTGAAGAGGCGAATGGCGATAGCAACGCGGTCTGTTGTTCAATAGCGACCACTTCGGCCAGCATGTCCGGTGACGCAATACGGCATAACTCCCCCAGCGCCACACCGGGTAGATTGGCGCGTAATAGGGTTGGGCCAACATCCAATATTGGCCCGCGATAGGCCATACCATCCGGCGGCAGAGACGATAAGCGCAATTGCTGATGCAACTGAGCACTTAGTGTTGCGCTATCAGGCAGCTTCATCAAGTTCATCACCAATCAACTCAATAGTGCCGGCCACCTTGATATTCATCTCATCACCCAATTCCTGCCAGGAAAGTACCGGCAGCGTGAAAATATCCCGCTCAACTATTTTGCGCAGAAAACGCCGTACATCGATGGCGGTCAGCAGGACAACATCACTGTTTTGTGCAACAGCGGCTTTTATCTTGTCGAGGATCAAACGTGAGTGTTTATCGGCTAACGCCGAGTAAGCACCCGCAGAGGTTTGGCGAATGGATTCACGAATCAAGTTCTCAGCCCCCTCTCCCAGCCGCAATACCGGTAACCAGACGCTGTTTTTACTGAACCGGCGACACACATGGCGGCGTAAGGCGATGCGCACGTACTCGGTTAACATGACACTGTCTTTCTCTTTCGGTGCCCAGACCACCAGCGCGCCGAAAATGGTGCGCAAATCCCGGATCGATACATCCTCCTCCACTAGCCGTTGCAGTATCTCTGCAACTTTGCCCAGCGGCATCTGGCGCTGTAGTTCTTTCACTAATTCCCCGTAGCGCCCTTCCATCGCATCCATCAGATAACGGGTTTCCTGCACACCAATAAATTCGGCTGTATGTCGCTCGAATACCCGTGTCAGACAAGAGATAATACGTTTATGCCCTTGTACATATGGGATGCCCAGGATGCTGGCATGGCTGCCCTGATCTGCGGCTAACCACTCAAAAGTGCCCATTCTGCTGCCTAACCTTTGGCTGCGTGTCTCTAGCTGGACACTGGGCTGAGTCAGTAGCAACTCATCTGATGGTAATGTCAGTTCCAGCACTTGCTCCTGATAGACCCGGATCGATAAGCTGTTCTCAATTAAGGTAGGATCACTGCGGATCTCCACCTCCGGCAATGGCACGCCAAGATGCTCAAACCAGCGCCAACGCAAGCTATCAATATCTCGGGCCAACTCGGGATAATCCAGGTTAGGCGCGCAATGCAACATCAAGGGTACCGCTCCTGGTGTCATTGCATGGTCCGCAGATAAGCCACTGTCACCAGCCCCCGTTACCGTACCTCTGTGCCGTATTGACTGATTCTTGCGATAGAGTAAAAAGGCAGGCGCGGCCACCAGCGCCGCCAGTATGATAAAGATCAGAAATGGAAAACCGGGTAACAAAGCAAAAACAGTCAGGATGGCGGCGGCTAACCATAAAGCATCTGGCTGACGCCCCACTTGTACCGCCAGGTCTTTAGCCAAACTCTGCTTATCGCCGCCAGGAACGCGGGTCACAATAATCCCAGCGGTAATGGAGATAAGAAACGATGGGATTTGGGCACATAGCCCATCGCCAACCGAGAGCACCGCATAGGTGATCATCGCCTGTTCCGCCGACATATTATGTTGCAGCACACCGATGGTGATGCCGCCAATAATATTCACCAGAATGACAATAATCCCGGCAATAGCATCACCTTTAACGAACTTCATCGCGCCGTCCATCGCCCCAAACAACCGGCTCTCTTTTTGTACTCTATCCCTTAGCCGCCCGGCCTCGGCCGCATCAATCACGCCCGCCCGCATATCACCATCAATACTCATTTGCTTACCGGGCATGCCATCAAGCGAGAAACGGGCGCTGACCTCTGCCACTCGCTCTGAGCCTTTGGTAATCACGATAAACTGGACCATGGTGATAATAGTAAAAATGATCAACCCCACAGCCAGATTACCGCCAACCACAAACTGACCGAATGCCTCGACAATTTCACCGGCATCATGCTGGAGCAGCACTAAGCGCGTAGTACTGATAGTCAGCGCCAAGCGATAGAGCGTGGTAATCAGCAATAACGACGGGAAAACCGAGAATTCGAGTGGATCGCGCAGGTAAATCGAGATCATTAGCAGGATGACTGAGAAAGCCAGATTGATCGCAATCAGCAGATCTACCAACACGGTTGGCAGAGGCAGGATCATCATAAAGATCGCTACCAACAGCATGATCGCCAGAAAAATATCCTGCCGCGCAGTTATCATCAGCAAGCCACGTATCAACGCCGATTGCCTCATGGACATGCTCCCGGCAGGCGGCACAGCAAGGCACACTGCTGCCGGTAGAGCTGATACCAAAACTCAGCATCGGACAATGCCGGCGGGGAGCAACTGACCATAATACCCATTTTCAGTAAGTAGATACGCTGTGGCACGCCATTAAATCGCTCAAGCCGCCAGCATTGCTGGAGCCGCAGCAGATCATCATGGTTGTAGTGCCGTTGTTGTAAACCGCAAGTGAGCAGTAACCTTGATGCTCGCCACTCAAGGAAAATAATCCGTTTTTCTATCTGCCACTGCATGCGAGAGGTGATTGCCGAGCAGGGCAATTCCGCCATGCGGATAAACATTTGAAGGTTACGGGTAACAACTAAATCCATCTCCATAACCAGTGTCCTTTTGATGCAACTTTTCGCTATACATAATAGATTTCAAAATTCAGGCCGGCGGCAAGCAAGAGACAAATCGGTTGTGGCCGGGTCGTGAGCGCAGCCAGCACACCTGCAAGTTGAAAAATGACGAGAATAAACAATGAAAAGAATAAGCAGCCAATGCCTTATCAACCATCAGGGGTTCGCCTGAAACGAAAAGTCATATCTCCAGCAAGGTGGCTAAAATTTGTGCTTGTTGTTCCTGATCATTGAAACAATCCACTGGCATCAATTTAAACAACTCATAAAACCGACGAATGAATCCGCGCTGTGCTTTGGCATCCGAACCAATAATCGCTTCAATTCGTGGCTGCAACCAGCTACTGAATAACCAGGGTTGTCCCACCACTGCCAGTACCTCGTTCAGAATCATATCTCCTGCCACGCCACAGACATTCCCCACCTGGCTGCAATGGTCTTCCAACCCGAGAAACATCAGCAAACGGCGCAACTGGTGGAGCGTAGCGGACAAACGCTCACCGTATTGAGCGAACGGCCGACAGGACAAATCAAACGCGACGGCACGCATGAGTACCCGAACACGTTGTTGGCGCTGTGGCCAACGACTCACCCGGGTAAACCACTCCGCCAGCGACAATTCACTTTGATGAATACTTTGCTGAAACAACTGTTTGACCGCTCCCAGCGAGCGGCTGCCCTCCGTACCCAGCTCCAACAGACCAAATAGCTCAACCTCCCAGCCCTCACGCTCAAGTAGCGGGCCAAGTAATTGCGATAAGCTGCGGCGGCGTAATGGATTATTTTTGCTGTGTGCCAGCATGGCGGCCAACAGTAACACTTGCTGCCCTGCCGATAGCTCACCCTGTCGAAGCTTATTGGCAAGTGAAACAAGATCCACATCAAGCGGAATGTTCTGTGAAAACAGCATATCGTTGCTACCGGAGAGCTGAGTTATCAACTTCACCAATAGCTGTTGGCGGCGCAGATTACGCTCCTCAGCCTCAATGGATTTTTGATCTTTCAAACGGGAACCGAGACTCAGCCCGATCTCTTCCATCGTCTCTTCCAGCGCGGTTTGTCTCACTTCAGATAATTCAATGCTGGCCAGTTCCATGACTGAGTGTGCGGGGGTTACTTCGCCATGGGCCTTCCCCACATGTTGGTCAGAGCCGTGAACTGCCAAGGTCTCTGACACATTATTGGCACTAATCATGAGCTGGCTCCTGTAGCCAAAGGATAAGTTGCGCCAAATGGCTACGCAGAGAAAGGCTGACTTGCAGCATTGGCGAACCTAAGCGGGCGGTATCTTCAGGCATGCTCTCATCCCCCACACACTGCACCCGTTCACCCAGAGCAGAGACCACGGCAGGCAGATGCTGCGGGTGAACCTGTAAAACCAACATTTCATCGTGCGCCATTTTCTCCACTTGCGCCCCCAGCCGATGAATCAAAATCTGTTCCACAGATTGCTGACCGGCCCAGGCAGTTACCACCGACGCAATCGCTGCCAGAATCTGCTGACGGGCTTGTGTAATCAAGGATGCCTCCAATTGCTCCGCCGCCACTAGCCAGCCAACATGTTGCGCCAACACCTCAGCTTCTATTTGACTCCGCGCTTGAACCATCAGCATGTCTGCTTGTTGCTGTGCTTGCGCCAACAACACGCGGCTCTCATCCTGCGCTGCTTGCACAATCTCGGCGGCCTGCACCCGGGCAGCAGACAAAATATCGCGGCTCTGCGCCATTTCCTGTAACTGAACCGCCGCAATGACTCGCCCCGCTGGCAGCGAATAATCAAATTTCTCTATCCTGAGATGAAAAGGGTTCACAGCAAACGCTCCAGTCGGGTTAACCAACCGTCAACCGAAAAAGAGAATGCCTGGGACAGAGATAATGCACGGGGCTGAGGGGGTAATGAGATAGAGGTGGCACGCCAAACCACATCATCGTGGCGTACCTGATGTGCCAGGCTATGCCCCAGACGTAAGGCAACCGTGGGCAGATGCTGTGGGCTTAAGCTGGCAGGCAGGTGACCCTGATATCCCATACCAATGAGTTGTTGAATATCAGCTTCATCCAACAGCGGCGAAAGCCTCTCGCGATAACGCCGTAGGCGCAAATAATCACCACATTGTAAATGAACCAACCCCAGCGCCAGACAGTGGGCAGATAAGCGCGGATAGCTTGCCATTCGCTCTCGCTGCGGCTTGCTCAGCACCGCAGGCAGGGTTTGCTGTGGGAATTTTCGTTGCCGAATTAGCGCATTATTCAACACTCTGTCCAGCGCGTTACTGCGGCCATAACAGTAGTTCTCTGTGTTAATCCCCATCGCCGCCAACCATAGAGGATGGGCAAACTGTGCGGGTCGCCAGGCTAACTGATGCAAATGCCGGATATCAGCGGTTAACGGTAATATCATCCCTTTTCCCCTTCCATTAGCGATTTATCGGCGCAAATAGCGTAATAAGCACACCGTTGACAACCCAGCCAGCAGCACCAACAGTAGCCCTAACGCTATCTGTATCGCACCGGCGTGGCGTAATAGCCATTGCAAGCTCAGTTGTGCCTCAGCGTGCTGGTGTGGCTCAGCGGCGATAAACCGATAATTGGCAGGCTGCATCACCACACTAATCTGTGAGTAATCGATACCGGGGATACCATCGCGGATCAGATTTTTAATTTGTGGCTGATAGCTTTGTAAATTGACCTCGGGGGAATACTTGATAAACACTGAGGCGGCGTGGGGAACACTGCTTTTCCCGTCGGTCGGCGCGGGCATGGCAATGGTCACATCAGCATGAATCACCCCATCCATATGGCTCAACATGCTTTCCAACTGCTGTTCTTTCAAATAGACCATCTTGGCCTGCTCTTGGCCAGGTGATGTCACGAGCTGGTTCGACGGAAACAACGTATCCACTGTCGTAAATTTCTGACGCGGAAAACCATGTTGTCGTAGCAGTTCCACTGCATTAATAAACTGACTTTTATCGACACTCAGCCTTACCGTCCCGCCTTTCTCGGACTGCTTTTCGGCTTTAATCTGGTGCAACATCAGCAACGCCAGCATCTGGTTGGCCTCCCCCTCAGAAAGCCCGCTATATAGCTCCATACCACAGCCTGAAAGGGAGACCACCACCAGCAAGAGCGCTATCGCACGCCGCAGGCGTTTCATTGCATATTGACCAGTTTATTGATGTTCTGCCCGAGAACACCGGCCACTTTAGCCGTTAAATCTACTGCTAATGTGGCGTGCATCCATTGCGACTGAACGTCCAATAATTGGGTCGGCGACATCATTGCCGTGTCAGGTTCCACCTGTTGCATTAACTGCGTAAATTTGGCGATTTGTTGCGGCTCACCGGCCGCTGGCTGAAGGGGGGTATTCAACATTGAAGCAGCCTGAATGGCATCAATTTCCATCTGATGATCTCCTTGTTGATAAGCAATTGTATACCGTTGCGGTGTTATGCCTTTAGTACCAGAGGCTGCCGCGTTGTTATTGGCAACGCCAATGACGTTGGGTCAGCAGCAGAGATCCCTTGTTGTAGCAACGCCAACATGGCCTGCGCATCTTCGGATTTGGATGTTGCCAGTAACGCCAGTGCTGCCACTCTGTCATTAAGTCCGAATAACAGCATTGCCTCACAGACCAAGCGAACTTGTGGATCCGGTATCAGTTGGGGTAACACATTAAGAATATTTTGGGCTTCTGCCTGTAGGCTGTGATTCACCCCGGCCAAGGCGGCTTCAACCACCAACTGGCGGCATTGTGCTGAAAGTAAGATCATATTTTGGCAATAATCCCACTGGTCATATCTTTAATATTCTTCATCAGCGCACTGCTAAAGTTGATGTAAGACGAATACTGCTGCATGGCAAATTGCATCTTGAGCATATGTTCAGGATCAGAGGGATTACCGGCAGCCATCTGGTTTTGAAAGTCCTGACTTATCTTATGAATACTATTCGTCATTTCGTTCATTAATGCGTTTATATCCATCAAACCTCCTATTCCATAAGTGACCGCATATGCGATGGGCACTGCTGAAAACGGCGACGGAAGCTATCAGAGAAATGCGCGTGATTGCTAAAACCACATTCCATGGCAATATCTGCCACACGCAGCCGTGTAGATAACAACAATTCACAGCCCTTTTTCAAACGTTGATCCAGTAACCACTGCTTCGCAGACATGCCGAATTTTTCATAAAACAGAAAATTCAATTTACGGGTGGAAATACCTAATTCATCGGCATAGCGCGATACCGTCCAGGGATTAAGGCGATTTTGTTCAAAAAACTCCAGTAACTCATTATTGGTACCCACAATTGATTCCAACAATCTGGAGAAATAAACTGAATCCAGACCTAAACAATACAGGTAAAGAAAGCGTAATGATGCTGAGCGCTCAATATCAATTAACTGTTCAGTTGCGTGAATAACATCTTTATTTGCTGGCAATATTTTGTAGCAATCAGATATTTTATGAGGCAAGCGAAATTTATTCGACTGCACCATTTTACTGGCTAAGTTTTGATATATAGGTAAAAGATCTATCGAATGACACAATATTGAAATAAAAGTACTTTGCGAGAAAGAAGATACCGTAGCCAACTCGTGGGTAACAACTAAACTGCCCGCAGGTACCGTATAACACTCTCCGTTGCTACGTAATGTTCCCTCTTGCCGAAATAAAATAAACTGTATTGATTTCATCATATCCCTTAGAGAGTAATTAACCTTATACAAGGTTAACAAATAACACTAAAGAGACTATCCGGCATTCACCCTAAGCGAAATTTGTTTGTATATTATCCTTGATGATACCGATTTTTCGATATGCAGCCCCCGCAGCATGAGTTGCTATTAGTATTTCATTTGCTTCCAGCTCATTACTCCTTAAAACACCCGCTATTTCTTTTCGCTGATCATTATCATTACTTATCCACACCCCTAGCGCACCGGCAGTAATAATACTGGTTATAGAGGCCACTATTGGATTATAGTTTTTAGCAAGTAAACATAAACTGTTGGTAACGACCGGGTTCGTTAGTAGCCCTATACCTGCTAAAGAGGCCACGATACCAACACGAATAAAGTACGATGTGTAGCGCGCGATTTTTTTGCAATTATCGGATGAAGCACCACAGGATTTAGCGAGCATAAAGGCAGCTTGCTGAATGGCATCACTGCCCATGGCGAACCCCTCTTTATTTTTACTGGCACAACTCCAGTTATGGTAGCCGCATGCCAGGTTAGACAGTGATAACATTAAGTTCAACCCAGTAACGATGGCAACCGGGGTCGCCGCCCCGCCACTGCAAATACTCATTCCAACACTGACAGCAAATGAAGCCAGAGAAACCGCCAACTCAACCACATTGATGAAAAACTGTTTTTTGGCTAACTTAACTTTGATATCGTTATTTTTACTAACAATATCTTCTTGAGTATCGAGAACTTTATTTATCGCACAATTAGCATTTGGAACATCTTTGCTCAGAAAGTCATTTGCTATTTCTGCAGGGGTGGAAATAGAGGGTCTCCCCTCGATATTCGAATTAACTACCGCATTCGGCTCAGATGAATTATTAACACACTTAATATTGTCTATTCTATCCATCGCTATCCCCTTTTAAATTTTAGTCATAATATTCGTGTTATTTCATCTATATTTCACTCAATAATCGATTGGCTTTCGTTGCTGTAGACACATACTCAGGATTCAGGTAGCTCATTTCAATGGCGGTTTGTAATGCCTCTCTGGCATCAGCGCCTTTATCCAGCGCACGTAAACAAACAGCCATTTGGTATACCGGTTCAGGATCATTTGCATCCAGTAATAGCGCAGCGGCATAAGCACTCAGCGCCAGAGCATATTCTTGCTGCATTTGCAGAGCGGCGGCCAAAGCCAAATGAAACCGTGGCACTAAGGGGCAACAGACTGTAAGCCAAGAAAAATCACTGATCGCGGCAGTATAGTCATCTGCCAGCCAGGCCTGATAACCCCGTGTATAGCGCGTTTCTACTTCCTGCGGATCAGGTTGCTGCTTAAAATCACTCATTGGGTGCTGAATAATATTCTGTTCTTTCAATACACTATTTATCTTTACACACAGGGACTGGAAATCATCGGCAGAAAAATCGTCCATTGGACCTCCTTTGTTTTATTTATCCGTACTGACATCAAATAGTAGCCAATCATTACCATCGATATTCTTACTGAATGCACCTTTGGCTATTAATATTCGAATAAGTCTACTGCGGATCAACCACAAAGGCTGATTAGCGATATTATTAATAATCAGCATTCTGACTATCGATATATCAGTAATTTCCTCACCTAAATGGAGCAGGAAATTAAATAATGCTAAAAAATTCCCCGGTGTGTTTTTTTCAGTGGAAACCTCCAAAGAACAAATAATTAATTCACGCTGTTCAATACGGTAGATCACCCGGTACTTATCAAATAAAAACTCACTCCCTAATTTGATAGTGCTATTTTCGAAAAAGGCTGTTTGAGTCACACAGCCTTTGCTGAGTAAGTATTGCTCAATGTGCTGAGAGTTAAATTTCATATATCATAATTTCACAGCCATGGAAATATTGTTTATTAGGTTAGTCAAGGTATTGCTAAAGTCCTTGAATTCTTGTCTTACCTCTCCTAGTTTATTCTGTATTTCATTGCTATTTTTTGAGTAACTATCAGAGCTAAAACTTTGCAGATTGCTCTGCATGCGCAAGGTTTCCGCCTGACGGGTTATATCACCCTCGGCCAGTTTCCCACTACCGGTAATGAATTGCCCAGTAACACCACCAATAGGCGCGCCGATACCTCCCAACTTGTCGCCTGCTCCGGCACTGGCGGCGCTAACTACACCGGACAGAATGGAGCAAACTCCGTTAGAGATGGCTGCGGAGGCTGTTTTATCGATCGCTTCACGCTGACTTTTCATGGCAGCAGCTTTGATATTAAACAGAAGCTCGAATTGTTTCCCACCATAAGTACTCAGTGAATCACGCATTTTTTTAACTAACTCATACATTTTGGAAATAATGTCGGAGATTTCACTAATGATATTGCCAGTACTATTATCTAATTCCCCTCCATCATCGACAGTCTGTAGGGCTTTGTCGTTTACTTTTATTTCCTGGCTGATAGGTGTATTCATTATAACCTCATTATATTAATGAACCTGCCACTCTCGTTTGTAGCATGCCGTTTTGATGGATGTTATCGCTTAATTTCTCCAATGTATCTTGTGCGCTCTGAGAGATATCTTTGAGTTGTTTACTTTGCTGCTGTTTATTCCGTTCAACCCATTGATCCATAAACTGTGAGAAGTCCTGATCAAGCATCAATTTTTCAATTTCTTTTTGCAGCTCTCCGTTTTTAATCGCCAACTGGCCACTATTAATCTGCACTAACCCTTGAGTAACTTTTTGCATTATCTGTAAAGGTGAGAGGCAGATATCTTTTATTATTTGCTTAACCATCTTCTTCATAATTTCCTTGGTACATTGGCGAGTAAATTGTTCTGCAGTGAGTGTAGTGCCTTTCTTAATCGCGGTTTGAACCAGATTTTTCGTCACATCGCCTACCAGTTTTTCAACACCCGCGTGGGTAAAAGAGTTAGTGATATTGCGCATCAAGGTCATTTCCGTTTCAGTTATCTGCTTACAGGTATTCTTGGCGAACTGTTCAGTTAACTGTTGCACTTCTTGGTGACTTAGATTCTTCATCGCTTCGGTCAACGCATCAGCCCCGCCCGCTTTTAACACATCACCCGCCCCTTTGGTCACCGCTCGAGCGGCATTAATCGCGCGAGCGGCTTGAAACAGGTCGATTGCCATAGCAAAGCATTCACAACCGAGTTGAACTTTACCTGCGACATCAATAATTTCCTGACATTTCTCTTTTGAGGCTCCTGCCAACATCGCCGTTTCAGCGGCGGCCTTAACCAAACCGGCAGTCCCTGCCGCCAAATATGCGACCCCGGAAGCCATTGCCACCGGATCCCCGGTTAGCACCCCGGCAGAGATCTTAATCGCACCGTAAACTATCTCGGCTAAGCCGATGGCCCAATCAAACACCGTGTTGAAAATACCGGCTTTGTGAGCTTTATCCGCTTGCTGAACCGATTTATTTATCTGTTGCTGATACTCATTAACCCGTTTATCGCGTAAAAAAGTCTGCACATCCGTTGCCCGCTCCATCTGCTGGCGGATTGACTTACAGGAATCAGAAAAAAAAACCAGGCTCAGGNTGCCAGCCATCGAGAGGATGAGCTGCATATCTATGCTGCCCAGTTGATCAAGGGAAATCCGGCCACTGTCCCCTGCTTTGGCGCCGGAACGGGGTAAGGCGACCAACAGGCGATCCAAGGCGGCCTGGGCTTTTTGCTGCGTCACCTTGGGTGACGTCATATTCATATCCGCCGAGGGTGACAACCCGGAAATTGCCCACCAGTCTGGTATTTTCGCCACGGCCAAAGGTGTGCTTTTACCTGCGGCTGCCAGTGCCCAATCAGTCGGAGTGCCGGCTTTTAATGCGATACTATTAGACATGTCTCACCTCCAGTAATAATGCAGCCAGTCCCCGTTCGGCTTGCTGGCGGACTTGAGCCTGCTCAGGGTGAGCATGGCACCAGTTCAATGCGGCACGGAATGCTTTTTCAGCATAAATAGCATTGCCGCAAGCGGAATAACATTCCCCAGCGAAACAAGATGGACGAGGATCATCGACCTGAATTTGCCCCGCGCGGCTGAAGCAATAAATCGCTTGATGGCAATCCCCGGTTTGCTGATAACACGAACCTAATGTTAACCAATAAGCAAAATTCCAATGGTCGAAACGGATCAATATATTTAACAGTTTTTTTGCGCCGTCATATTCTCCGCCGTGACAAAGTTGTACGCTATATTCATATATTAACGTCAAGTCTTGCTCCGACATATTTGCCAACATACGCAGAGAACCACCGCGCCGCATAAAATTAATAAGTTGATCAGTAGGTTCAATATTCATATCGAATCATCCTTGCGGCCATAACTTGGTTAACAAAGATTGCGGGCAATCGTCGTCAATAAATCTTTTAAACTTGTCTGCAATGTACTGATGTTATTAACATTAAAGTTATAACTTTGCATAAACTTCTGTAACTGTAATTGCTCTTGAGTCATAGTATCTGACGCGCGGGTCTTTTCATTATCTAATGCCGCTTTTACTGCCTGTAATTGTCCTTTATCCAGTTCTGGCCCATTCTTCTTTAAATACTCGTCAATACTCATCTTATCAACTTTGATGCCATGCTCCCGCATAAACTCGATAACCGAATCGGGTAGCGGCTCAGTTTTTTTATCATCCCCTACAGCCGCTTTGGCAATTACGGAATCAACCTGATTAGCGTTACCCTGTATATTATTGGCATATTCTGATCGGGCGTGCATAGCCTCATAGGCACTTCTGGCAAGTGATTCAAGTACGTCCAGGTATTCATAAAAGGCACTCAACCCCATACTATAGATATCAGCATGCTCGCCTAGATTATTGCGAACATTATTAATGTCGTTGTGAAGATTCTTAAATTTATTTTCCAAAACGGAAAAATCAAATTCATTATTGAAATATTTGTCAGCATCCAAATAAGAGTTATCTAATTTATTTACGTCAGTGTTCGCGACCATAGAAATACTCCTTACCTCAAGATAACAATGATATTTCAGGACGAGATTAACTACATTTCCTCACCTGAACTTATATTTCTGAGCTGCGTCTCCATTTGTTTAAACTGTACTTTCATGTTTGCAATAGATACCATCAATTGTGCTTTTTCTTGATTTAAACCATTCGGAAATCTTCATTCAAGCGAATTAACGTCTCTCTTGCTTTACTGTCATTTTTGGCTTTTTCTTTCAGTAATTCGATTTGTTGCTGGAAGCCCTTCAACTTTCCTACATCAGACAGTAATTTACTATACCGACTGTGTAGGTCCCCTAACACGCTCTGAATAGAATCATTATCATTCATATTGTATTTCCTTATGCATTAATATATAATATTACTTTATCTCACTA
>NZ_JAZGQA010000139.1:0-11923 GCF_048593855.1 Yersinia sp. 2542 StPb PI | reverse complement strand
CGCTGTAAATAAGATGCCCCTCAGAGGAGGGGCAGAAAAATTAGAACCGCAGGCGGAATCCGATATTAGCTGTTACCGGTGTTTCAATTTTTGAACCATTGAGATAATTCACTTCAGCAAAAATAGAAGTGTTACTGGCAACGGTGGCATCAATACCCACACCATATTTGCCGACATTACCGGAGAAATTGTTATCGAAGCCAATACTGTTAATGGCGACGGTATTCGTTTTGATAAACTCACGGGCAATAGCCAGTTTAACGTAAGGCTTGACTGCCATTTGATTGACGGTATAAGAAGCCGACAATATCGTGCCTAACTCACCTTGCACACTGTCTGCTTTCGCCACGTCCGCAGCCATTCCGTTACTGAGGGTATAATCTGCACTACCTATACGTGAATAACTCACTTTGCCATAGGGTTCCAGTACCAGGTTGTTATAAACAGGTAACTGATAGCCACTTTCTACCGAGGCGGTAAACGCATTCTGGCTGTATTCCGCCCGCGCGCTTTGCGTACTCAGTTCATTATTAAAACGGTTAGCTTTCAACACCGTATCAATATAAAGTCCGCTTTTATCCAGGTAGGTTAAGTAGAGGCCACCACTGTAACTGCGAATATCACCATTGGCACCCGCACTGTGAGTGGCTTTGACATCGGATGAACTGTAGCCGGTAAATGCCCCAATTAGCACATTACCCCGGTTCAATCCCAATTGTTTATCTGCCCCGATCTCCATACCGTTCAAGGTATTCTTGAAAGCGATGTTTTTATTGTCGGACAAGCGGCTATCATCGGTGAGATAACGCGCCCAAACGCCGACGGTGCCATCAGCATCGGTTTTCAACTCGCCCTGGCGCTGGCGTAAGGTACTTAATTCCGCATTCAGGATATGCCGTGGTGCTGCCGCCATATTCAACACACCTTGTGCCGCAGAACTGAGCACGGGAACCGCCGTGTTTGGCCTGTTCGGCGTTATGCCGGGGAGATCGGCTGCCTTGGTAGCCAAATACCAGTCAGTACTGCCATTGCTTTCCTGACTGTATAGCCCGTATTGGTAAACGCCTAAATCCACCACGCCGCCCGCATTAAGTAAACGGAACTGAGCATCGCCACGATTAATATGCACCAAGGCCAGGCTGTTGGCAGATTGCGGTTCTTTACCGCTGTCCTGAACGGTAATACCAAATTGGCCGGTCGCCTGCTGCGAGACCGTAATAAAATCACCGGCATTGCTGGCAAGTTGGGTAGTCATCGCAAAATTACCCTGACCAGACAGATTCTCTATCTCCAGCCGGTTAAATTGCCCGCCGGCAGAATAGGGCAGCAGGTTGATATCCCCCCCTTGCATCGTCACATTATTGATGCGGGTAACCAGCACCGGTCCCAAGACTTCAGGAGGAGAAACCGGCACCACACTTGCTCCTATCCAGGAAGGGCCAATGTCGACTAAGCCAGCCACATTGAGGTTCTCAATGGTGACATTGGCAGGCAGGGCGGGATTGTTGGTGGTCACATCGCTGGTATAGGTATCGTTATTGGTAATAAACAGTTCCGCCCCCGCCGCGATATTAAGATAACCTTTCGACTGGCTAATGAGTCCTAGATTCATATGACCGCCATTATTTATCTGGCTATCTGTCACGATCCCTGCGGTTTTAACCTCAAGCAACCCGCCCTGATTAACCACAGTACCGGTTGCAAAAGCATCGGTAACCTGTAACCAACCGCCATCACCCACGGTGGTATTATTGGCTGTACCGGCACTGCTCCCGTTGGTGATAGCAATTGCGACTCTCGTCATTATTCCATTATTGGTGGAGCCATAAACCCAGCCATTATTAATGACGCCACCGTTACGCACAATTTGTTCGCCACTATCGACGACTTCATTGTTGACGGTTATTCCCTCTACCATCGGTGTAAAAGCCAATACCTGAACAGGTAATGTAACCAAAGACAGACTAATTGCTCCAGCCAAAAATGTTTTGTCCATAAAACCTCAAAAAGATTAAACGTAATGTAATGATGTTATGTAACCCGTTGCAAAAAGAGAGGCTCTGTCCTTGGGACAGATTAAATATAATGTTTATCCGTGGTGATATGCCTTGGGAGGAAATACGCTGAGTCTCAAGAGTTATTTACTCTAGATAAAAGAATATTACCTTATATTTTTGCGCGATGAAGGTATCACATTTTCTCTTGGAACTATAATAGGATTAAAGCTGTTTTTTGATAGATGTGGCAAAGAATGAAGTGAGTTCCTATTGTGTGAGAATAGTCTTGATTGGGATCAAGAAAAGTCTTAAATAACATCAAAACTATTCTTGTAAATAACACCAGATCTATTACTGGTAGTGATGTGATGGGAAATAGTGGCGGGCGCTGTTGGTTGAATAATGAAATTAATTGCGGCTATATGGCCTTAATGGAATAACTATCTGAAGCAAAGTCATTTATTGGAAAGCAAAACCGAAGGTTATTGAAGTCGCAGGCAAGCGGTACACCGATTCTAATGAGCGTCATTTGAATAAGTGTCTGTAGCCCGCTGCGGCTTCAAGGATGGCGGATATTTAGGCTATTTCTGGATTCACCCATGAAGAACCTGATAACACGCCACCATCAATGGTAATCGCTTGCCCGGTCAAATAGGCCGAGGCAGACGAGCTTAAAAAGAGTACCGCGCCAATCAAATCATCTGGGTTACCTAAACGCCCTTGCGGAATAAAGTTCTGGAACCATTTTGAGCGATATTCGTCATCCCACAAGGGGCGTGTAAATTCGGTTTTAATAAAACCAGGTTCAATCGCATTAACTTGAATATTGTCACCCACCCATTCGCGTGCCATCGCCTTGGTTAATTGGCTGACGGCTGCTTTTGATGCGGCATAAACAGAGATCGTATTGAATGCATGTTTCGCGCTAAGTGAGCTGATATTAACGATTTTACCGCCACCCTGTTTCGCCATATAGGGTTGGACGGCTTGTGCCAAAAAGTAGACGCTACGTAAATTAATATCAATGATTGCATCAAAGTCTTCAGCAGTGACATCTTTGATAGGTTTTCTGCGATTGACACCGGCACTGGTGAGCAAGACATCAATCTGCCCCAGTTTGTCATACAGGGTATCGACCAACAGTCGGCAAGCCGCGACATCACTCAAATCAGCGGTAATCGATAAGGCATTGCCTCCTTCAGCTTCAATCGCTTCTTGCACCGGTTTGATTCGTGCGATGTCAATATCGTGTAATGCCACGGTAGCACCAGCATTTGCCAGCGCCTTACTCAGCACACTGCCAATCGCTCCGCCTGCCCCAGAAACCAGCACCACTTTGCCCTGTAAAGAAAACAACTTATCAATAATATTACTCATAGATACCTTCAGATAGTGGCCTGCTGACGCGACTGCCAGCATTGAAATAAAATGTTAAACGCCGTATTTCCACGGGAAGCTATAATTCAACGGCACGGGCGGGATCAATAATCCATTCACTCCAAGAACCTACATAGTGTTTGGCATCCCCCAGACCGGCATGCGCTACAGCCAACAGATTCTGTGCCGCAGTGACCCCAGATCCACAGTAAAATATTGTGTGCTCAATCGGCACATCCCCCAATAAGCGGGTGTAATGCTGGCGTAACTCTTGTGGTGAGCGAAATTGCCCATTGCTATCGAGCGTGTTCGCACGGTCAGCCAACCTGGCGCCAAGAATGTGACCACGAACGGGATCATGATAGACCCCCCCTCCATGGAATCCCTCTTGCGAGCGGGAATCAAATACCGCCCACTCAGGGTTCAGGCGAACGTTATCGACCTGCGTTACGTTCGCAATATAATCAGGGCGCTCTTGCGCAACGAAAGTGGCAAAAGCCGGTGTCGGGATCTCGATGGTGGTTGGGTAACCGGACTTAAGCCATAAAGGCCAGCCGCCATCCAATACCGCCACCGCATCATGTCCCAACCAGCGCAACATCCACCATGTTCGTGATGCAGCCATCAATCCCCCGCTTGCGTCATACACAATAACTTGGGTGTTGGGGCCAATTCCCCACTGAGACAGCGTTTTTGCAAACACATCAATTTGTGGCAGTGGTCGCCGGCCGGTATGCCCTGGAATGACGGTGCCAGATAAATCAGTGGCCAAATTTGCATAGTGAGCACCGGGGATGTGCCCCACCAAGTACTGACTTTGCCCCCAACTTTCATCATCCAGCGTGAAACGTGCATCCAAAATGACCCAATCGGTATCATGTAGATGTTCAGCTAATTCTTTGGCAGAAATTATTGTTTTGTATGTCATAAAACCCCCTGGTAAAAATAACGGGTCTGCGCTTATACCGGCAGGCCGGGTAGTGGAATATGTTCCGCAATCAACCCCTGCGTTCTTAAGGCATGCCAAAATGCTGTTGGAATAGGGTGCTGAAAACTCAATGAATTTTGCGTAACTTCAGCGAATCTGGCGGGGCCGTACAGCACACTGGTGACGGCACTGAATCCTAACGGAAATTGCAAGGCGGCGGCCGCGAGTGGCACCGCAAAGTCAGCCGCGACGGCTTGCAGTTTTTTGACTCTATCAGCAACAGAAACCGGTAATTTGCCATAGTCATAACGTGCGCCATCATGGATGCCGGTCGCCAAGACACCGGAGTTAAATACGCCGCCAATGACAATACCGGCCCCTTGTTGTTGCGCCCGCAATAGCTCGTCAGCGTAGATCTCTTGCTCCAGTAAGGTGTAGCGAGACGCTACCAGAAACACATCTAAGGGATAGCGATCCAGAAAGCGGTTAATCATACCCGGCTCATTAATTCCAGCCCCGAACGCGGCAATCTCACCGGCTGCTTTCAACTCTTCCAATGCCCTGAAACCGCCAGACTCCAGCTCTTTTAACTTGCCAAGTAACGCTTGCTCATGGGGGAAATAGCCAGTATCTAAGTCATGGATATATAAAATATCGACTTTATTGATCCCCAATCGCTGCAGGCTGTCTTCATACGAGCGCAAGATGCCGTCATAGGTGTAATCATGGACATGATCAAAGGCCAGGCCACCTTGCCAGGGTGCTGTTTGGAAGGTGTTACGCGCGCGAGGCGCTAGCAGGCGTCGGCCTACTTTGGTTGACAGCACATAATCGTCACGATGCTTTCTATACAGAAATCGCCCGGTTCTATGCTCTCCTTGGCCGCGCCCATACCAAGGTGCGGTGTCATATAAGCGGATACCACTATTCCATGCGGTTTCTAGCGTTGCTTGCGCATCCTGTTCAGTAATTTCTTCGAACAATTCGCCGAGTGGGCATGTTCCTACCCCAATGGTCGGTATTTGAAACCCTGATCTTCCCAGTGGCCGTGTATTTTCTAATCCCATCATTTCACCTCGCGATACTTAATCTCTCTCGGGCAGAACTTGCTGTGCAGTGGCCGCTGACAAATAGGCCGCCTCAAGCAAACCATAAGTTAATAAACTGTCCCGCCCCGACGTCTCCGGTTCGCGATTCTGGCGCAAACACTCAATAAAATGGCGTTGCGTATGCACCACGCTGTCCTGAATCTGTTTCCATGGCTCACTCGTCCATGAACGCGCGTCATGTTCGATCTTTTCTTGCCGGGACTCACCCTGGGTATGGAGGGTTAGCACCTGATCGGCGCCAATTAACAAGGTGCCTGCGGTACCTTCAATCTCGACCAATGTTTGTGGGAAGGGGTCTGGATAGCGTTGTGAGGCATAGCTGAAATCGAGCACCGTCGTTGCGCCATTCTCATGTGAGAGCAAGAGGGTGGCAGCATCTTCACCGGCAATACCCACCTTGATTTGCTGCGTGCGGCAAAACACCCCCTGAACCTCGCCAAATAGGAATCTCGCCAGATCCAATAAGTGGATCCCGACGTCCATGATCATGAAACGTTTAACTTTTATCAGATAAGGTTGGTTCGAATAGACATCAATGGCGGTTCGCCAGGAGAGCCGGCCAAAGGTTAATTCGCCCAATTCACCACGGTCGATAATCTTTTTGGCGGCCCTGAATACATTCTGAAAGCGAAAGTCCTCATGGACCATCAGCGGCACATTCGCGGCTTGCGCCATGGCAACCATCCGTCGGCATCCCGCAAGGTCGGGCGCAAACGGTTTTTGCACAATCACCGCAATATGGTGTGACACCGCAGTGCGAACCAAGGCTTCATGGGTTTCCATCGTGGTAGGAAGATCGACAAAATCTAATGTTTGTGCCGCCAACAGCGCATTAGCATCGTCGGTATAATGCGTGATGCCGAATTTCTCTGCCGCTGCTTTGGCTTTCTCAATATCCAGATCACATACCGCGACAATGTCGACATCTTCAATATCTTTCCAACCGGCCAGATGATTTTGGGCAAAAAAGCCACAGCCAATAACGGCCCCTTTCAGTTTTGAAGTCATTTATTTAATGGTCTCTGATAACTGATTCTTGCGATCGCATAGGCATCCAGACTGATGCCCTGACCAATATCCCGTGCCTCACTTGCCTGGCGGAATAGCTGTGGTGATAGTGCGGCCTGCTCACTGTGAGCAACATCCAGGATACGAACCTTTACAAGATCCACATCTGCCACCGTGACATTCACCGATTCACTGGCAAGATTGGCAATCAACAAGATGTTTTCACGGTTTTCCTGCCAGCCAATAACGGCCAGTTTTTCATTGCTTGATGTCACCTCAAGGCGCGGTTTACCACTGGCGGAAGCCAAATCAGCCACCACATGAAATAACGGATACACGCTACCTTCACTCTGTTCATCCCACCACTGACGGGCATAGCGCTGTTTAGTTGAAATCACGCCAAACGGCCCGGTCGGTGCCGCCAGCACCAAGCTATTAATGCCATATTTTGCGATTACGGCGGCGTAGCCAACATGCCACGCCGCAGCAAATAGGCCGCGCTGGCGAGGATCATTCGCGGCCAGCCCCACGCGGGCAGAATTCGGATTAGCGATCGGACCCTCGCCATATGGGTTTAACCGCGCGCCAATCCCAATCGGGCCAATGCGATATGGCACATTGCCAGCGATGTGCCGGGCGGAGCGAATGATGTGTGGCAATGACTGCAAGGTTTCTATTACTGAGGCATCATCCGCCGCATGAACGGTGGGTGTTGTCGCATGTGTAATAAAATCAAATGCACCAAGAGAAGGGCGCTTGCGGTTGAATTCAGTAAAGAATGCAGGGCTTCCGCCCCCTACCGGAATACCAGGGAAGGCGTTTTTAGCTTCAGCATAGATAGTGGTATCAGTGGGGGATGGTGGGCGAACTTCACCGGGCTGGAATGAGCGTTCATCCGTTTTGGCGAAAATAGCCACTGATACCGGCGAGATGCCAACATCTTGCAACAGTTTTGCTGCCTGTGCTATCTCCGGTGCCGGGTCATGGCTGGCGGTTAACAGTAATTCAACCGCTACCGGCAACTTCGTGCGGGAAGCCAGTTGGCTTGCGGCGGCGAGATGTTCAATATTGTGTGACGAGGAGGGGTCATAGCGCAGCAAAAAATGTAGCGGGCCAATATTGGCCAGTTGTGATGCATAAGCGATAGCCTGTGCACTCTCATCAGCAGACAGCCCCAAGCCAATGGCTGGCATGGATTGTTGGGTTAGCGCGCCAACATCCACGCGGGCAATGGGTGCCGCATCAATGACCGGTTTATCTGGTGATCGGTTGGTGTTGTCGCTGATATGAATGATGACTGATTGATGCAATACCTGCTCTGGTAGCAAGCGATAGGGATAAGGCAAACCAATCGGGCGGCTGTATATCTTAAAAGAGGCATCCGACCAATTGCGATGGTCTTCGGCTTCAAAAATATCACCATCAAATCGAGTGATAACGGAGAGATTCTCAATTGGCCGATGGGTAATTGCCCGAATATTGAATATAGGTTGCCCAGGGCTGATGGCATCAGGGATGGTTAAATCAGTACTTTCTCCCGCCGCATGTTCGACATGAACGGTGGTACCGGCAAACCCGACCAAGGGATACAGCACAACAAAACCGGTACGGTTGGTTTCAAAAGAGGTGTCGGCAGCAATACGGGCGCTGGCTGACAATGTTCCATCGCTACGGCCTGCAAAGTGGATATTGACCCTGAGTTGTTCGCTGCCATTAACGTAATGTGCCTGATAGTTCACTTCAAAGGCATCATCACTCTGATGAATATCCAACCCACTAATCTGCGGTTCTGGCGTTCCCCATCCCGGAGTGCGAACCAAGAAGGTCACCGCCCGCAAGATTTCTACGCCATGCCAGCGAATCCAACGTAAAGATCCATTGTCAAATTCAGCGGATAAAGAGGTTGCTGATAGCGTTTGTTTGGCCGCCTCGATGGCAGAGGTGCCGGTAAGGAAGACAGCTCTGCTCATCTTTTTTGCCTTTTGATGAAAATATCAAATGTCACGGCGGCAACAATAATGATGCCGATCAGCAACTGCTGTATGTATGGGGATATATTCAGAATGACCAGTCCGTTTAACAACACACCAATCAGCAGTGTGCCAATTACCGTTCCCCAAATACTGCCGGTTCCGCCATACAAACTAGTGCCACCAATAACTACCGCCGCTATCACATACAATTCATACTGGTTACCCGCCACGGCTTCTGCCGAATTCAGGCGCGCGGTGAGTAAAAAGCCGCCCAGCCCGGCGAATAATCCGGTTAGCGCATAAACACTGGTCACCACGCCTTTCACATTCAGGCCACATAAACGTGCCGCTTCAGGATTCGATCCAATGGCATAAATGGAGCGGCCATAGCGGGTATAGTGCAACGTGAGTGAGGCAATAATCGCGACCAGCGCAAAGACGATGACTGGCACCGGAACCGGGCCAACCATGCCACGCCCCCACCAACCAAAGGCTTCATCAACCCCACTGACCGGGCTGCCATTACTTATCATCAGCGTTAGCCCGCGAAATACGGTCAGCCCGCCCAAGGTCACGACAAAGGCGGGTACAGTCAGGCGGGCAATAATCAATCCTTGTAATGCGCCCGCTAGTCCGCCGGTGATAATTGCGGCCAATGCTGCCCATTGCCAGGCAATTTCCCGTCCATCAGAGAACAACATAAACTGGCCTTCAATACCGCCTTTGGCGACTACCGCGGCGACCATTCCCGATAAAGCGGCAATCGCCCCGACGGATAAATCAATGCCACGGGTCAGAATAATAAATGTCATTCCCACCGCGATAATGCCGTAGATAGAAACTTGCCTGACAATATTAAAAAGATTGATTGATGAGAGAAAACGCGGAGCCAATAACGTAAATAGCGCCATCAGCAACACAAGAAAAATAAGTGGGGCATAACGCGCCAGAAGAGCTTTCTTCTTATTGCTGTTTTGATTTTTAATCAGGATTGTCGAGCTCATAGTCATATCTCTAATCCAATAAATTAATTCACACTTGCGCAATAGGGCGCGTCATTAATTGCATAACGTTTTCTTCATTCGCTTCCTGTGCCGACAACTCCCCGGTCAATTGACCGGCGCGCAGAGTGAGAATACGGTCACTGACGGCAAGGACTTCAGGTAAATCCGAGGAAATCAGAATGATAGCGACACCCTTTGCCGCCATATCACGTAGCAACCGGTGGACATCCGCTTTTGCGGCAATATCGACGCCGCGCGTCGGCTCATCGACAATCAGCAGCGCCGGGTGCTGAGCCATCCAACGTGCCAGTACTACCTTTTGCTGATTGCCCCCTGATAAGGTGGCAATATTGGCCCCCAAACTGACGGCGCGCAGGTTTAGCTGTTTTTTAAAATCAAGAAAGGAAATCCGTTCACGTTGACGATCAATGACGTGGCGGGTCGTGCGTAAAGGGGAGTAGATAATCGCGAAATTCTCTTCCACCGTCAGCGACATAAACAAGGCTTGCTGCTTACGGTCTTCCGGCACCAGACCAATACCGGCAGCAATTGCATCACGGGGGGAGGCCGGGTGGTAGGCTTTGCCCTTAATACGTAATGTCCCGCTTCCTATTGGGTCTGCGCCAAATAACAGCCGGGCAATTTCAGTTCTTCCGGCCCCTACCAGCCCGGCAAAACCGACAATCTCACCCGCCCTGACCGTAAAGCTGACATTACGTACGGTGACACGTTCAGCTCCCGTCGCTGCACTCGACAGGTTTTCGACTTCCAGAATATTGCTACCTGTAATATGACTCGCATTGCGGTCGAACTGCGCTAAATCGCGCCCTACCATCAAACGGACCAGACTCTCAATAGAGACATCTTTGACGTCTCCTTCTCCGACCAGCAGACCATCTCTTAACACGCTGTAGGTTTGGCATAAGGCTTTAATTTCTTCAAGGCGGTGGCTGACGTAAATAACAGCCACTCCGCTTTTAGCAATGGTACGTACCACCTGTTGTAATTTATCCACTTCCGCTGGACTTAATGCCGCGGTTGGCTCATCCATAATAATTAATCGGGGCTTGGAGGTTAGCGCCCGCGCAATTTCAACTAACTGCTGTTCAGCAATGCTTAATTCAGCAATCTTGCGTAAGGGATTGATAGTCACGCCAAGTAATGCCAATACGTGGCGCGCATCTTTCACTATGGTGTTCCAACGGACAAAACCAAATCGATTCACCGGCAAATGTCCGGTGAAAATAGTTTCGGCCACCGTTAAATCAGGGAACAGGCTAAATTCCTGATGAATAGTTGTAATACCCGCCTTCCAGGCATCAAGTGGTTTATTAAATGAGGTCGTATGACCTTGCAAAATAATAGTGCCGCCATCAGGTTGGTGCACGCCACTTAATATATTAATTAGTGTTGATTTACCGGCCCCATTTTCGCCTAATAACGCTCTTATTTCCCCCGCCTGCAAAGAAAAAGAGACGTTATCAAGCACCGTCTGACCAAAAAATAATTTGGTCAGATTCCTGACACTAATATATTCATCTATTTCCCGATTGATTTCCGGAGAATCGGGTGGTGATGAGAGTGATAACATAGCGGACGACATTATTTTACGAGCCCGATTCGTTCTGCATCATTAAGATTTTTGCTGGTAATTGCGACAGGGCTAACCAAGACATCTGCTGTTGCCGGGCGAGCACCTGTACGGATGTAATCGGTCAGAATTTTTACTGCCTCTCGGCCTTGTTTCCCAGGGTACTGATCGATTGTCGCGGTGAGTACACCGTCTCGTACTGCCTTTAATGCATCAGTTGAACCATCGTAACCAAAGATAGCAATTTTGCCTTTTAAGCCTCGCGCTTCAACCGCTTGGGCGGCCCCTAACGCGCTGTCATCATTAGCTGCGACAATAACTGTTGGGGTCTCAGCCAGGCCAGTTAACAGATTTTCTGTAACAGATAAGCCCTGGTCACGGTTAAAGCGTGCAGTTTGCTCGGCGACAAATTTGTAAAGTTCAGGCTGCTTATCCAACGTGTCATGCACGCCCTTATTACGATCGTTTGCCGTTTTGTCGCCCGGAATGCCCTGTAAGTTAATAATAGTGGCTCCTTGAGGGAATAATTTTGCTACTGCTTCCCCTTGACGCTGTGCACCAATCAAATTATCTGCGGCTACATTGGCAATAACTTCGGGTACCCCATTTACCGGGCGGTCAATGGTGACCACGGAAATACCTTCTTTAATCGCATTACGTAATACGGGAGCCAGAGCGGTTGCATCGGCTGGGGCAATAATAATGCCATCAACCCCTTGAACAATTGCTGCTTCAATATCGGCAATTTGTTTAGGTGCGCTTAATTGGCCATCAGAGCGAATGATTTTTATATTACCTAATTTTTTAGCTTCATCTTCAAGTTGCTCTTGTAGAAAAACAAAATGAGGAAAACTGTATGTTAATGCTGAAACTAAAATCGTCACCGGAGCGTTTTTCCCTTTCGGCGCAGCATTGGCTGACAATGCAAAGGTGCTC
>NZ_JAZGQA010000138.1:0-11927 GCF_048593855.1 Yersinia sp. 2542 StPb PI | reverse complement strand
GCAGATTTGAACGCTGCTTGCAGCGGCCTCGCAGAGGCGAGGCCTATGGACGGGCCGAGTAGTGATGGCAGCCAACGCACATGCAGTTTGAAGTAGTATGACGGATATAAAACCAACT
This sequence comes from Yersinia sp. 2542 StPb PI, assembly GCF_048593855.1. Lineage (NCBI taxonomy): Bacteria > Pseudomonadati > Pseudomonadota > Gammaproteobacteria > Enterobacterales > Yersiniaceae > Yersinia > Yersinia sp. 2542 StPb PI. The sequence goes on along the minus strand of NZ_JAZGQA010000138.1, from coordinate 11,809 downwards.
GTCCTACATCGTCCGGTGGCATCCTGTGCCGGGATAGAAAGACAGATTCTAGCGGGTGAGGTTATGCTCAGACTTCGTTATAATGCCAATGAAAATCGGAAGCCGTCATAAAGGAAAAGCAATGACAATGCATGAGCTTGAAGTACAGTTTCTTAATGCAATGAGTGAGTTGCAGTCAACTTTTGAGAAGCAGCATCAGACATGGCAGGCAAGCTACAATGCATTGCAACATGAACTGGAGCAGTCAAAAGCACGGGAAACAGCATTGCGTGCTAAAAATGATATGTTGCTTAGAAAACTTAATACTGCCAATACCTTACCAGAACAACATTCATTAGTTAGGCAGATTAAAGTGTTAGGTGCACATCTTGATGCTCTGGCGAAAGATGCTGCCGCTTTCAATCATCATCTGAATAATCAGCAAAAAAATAGCGATAATTTCAGTGGCGATAACCCTTAAACACTTCGTTGACTTTATCTACTCAGGCGATTTAACAGCCAGATAATTTTACGTTGTCAATTACACCTTTTATGGCGCAAAGAAACATTCAATGACGTGGATAATTATTGCTGTTTTGATCGTGGTTTTTATTGTCGGCTACCGTGTGTTGACATCAGATACCCGTAAAGCGGTGGATACACTGGCCAATTTACTGAAGATAAAACCGATTTACATTGAATCCATGTTGCAAGAGATGGGGCAACGTCAGACACAAATGTTTATCCGCTCCACCAGCAATGGCTATGCCGAGGATGTGAGAAAGGCGGCTTATCTGGTCTTTATTTACCAAACCTTTATCAAAGACTCTTCCGATGAAAATGTGATGCAATGGCGCAATACGCTGATTCGCTCACATATATCCCCAATGCTAACGGCCGAACATACCGAAGCGGCTTTGTTCTATTTCGCAGAACTGGATTTAGATGCCTTTGAATTGGCGCAATTCCGCCGACAATATAATATGCAGTTTAATCAGGAAGCTGACGCCGTATTGCATTGATTCTGGCGCTACGGCGCGGTGACATTTATTGTGCCAAGGCGAGCTGGTTTTACGGGTACATACTGTTTAGATAGCGCAATAACATTTCTCTTGAGCTAAAACCGTGGGCAATACCGTAGCGGTCATCAGCGTCACCGGCCAGATAGAGCGGAAACTCCACATACTTATCACTGATACGAATAGTTGCCGTGGGTGTGGCAAACAACAAGCTTTTATCTTTATGCGCTGGGTGAATAACCAATGCTGTCCTGCCCATTCGGGCTTCACGGTTAACATAAACGTAATGCTCCGCTTTACGATAACCGTAAGCCTGATCAACCGTATAATCCCGATCAAAACCGGCATTCTCCAGGACCTTAGCCACTTCATCTGGCCGTAAATACATTTATTTCCCCTCTTTTTGACTACTATTGAGCGACCTTACCGTAATAAATAAGGGAAACCACGTATTTATTGGCTCAAAACGACTATTTCGGAATAGTCTACACACCATTTTCATCTCATCAGCGTTGTTTCTACTCGACTGGCACGTTAATAATCCGTTGCTGGCGTGGTAGCATCGCACGCCAAAACCGCCACAAAAAGAGGCTGGCTGAGTTACGGATAATAAAATCTTATTCAGCCCCCAGTGAGGGCTTGTTTTCACGCCATTGCGATGGGGTAGTGCCCTTAACTCGCATAAACTCGCGATTAAAATTTGATTTAGTCTGGAACCCCGCCTCTAGCATAATATCGATCACTGGCAACTCCGTACGCATCAATAGCATCGCGGCATGATCGACCCGCAACTGATTAACGTATCGCGAAACATTTTGCCCCGTTTGCTGATTAATGGCCTGAGACACTTTGCGCGGGGCAACGCCAACTTTGCGCGCCAACGTTGATAAGTTGAGTTGACTCTCCAGATACAGATTATTTTTCTTTAAGGTCAATAAGATGACAGAGAAAAGCGCCTCCAGCGATTCAGCTAATGGCTTATCATCCGTTACCGCCAACTCAGCCGGCAGCGCAGCAATCGGCTCTTCACGATGTGCGCTGGTCGCCAGGGTGTAGCACATTGTTAACGTAATCAAAAGGTTGCTGAAGCTGGCTATTAACCCAGCCTGATTTCCGGCAAAAAATGCATAGTCAGCACTGATAATGATATCGCCCACCCCCGACCCAATCAGCAAGATAGCCATCAGAAGCCATAACCGGTAGCTAAGCCAAATTTTTTCCACAGAGATCTGTTGCAAACGATCCTCACCAGGGCGCAAGTAAACCAGCACCGCAAGGCCATAAGATAAATAACTGATAATGACCATTGCATCGAGCCACTGTGGCGCGATCCAGAGACAAATTGCCGTACCGATAGGGCCTAAAGCATGTATCCCAGACGGCCAAATACCCGCCCTCCTCTCCCCGGTTGTACGAAGGAGTGCTAAATAGGTCAGCGGGGGGATAGTCATAGCGACGATAGGTTGTAAGCCATTAAACAGGGCAAGATGATAGCCATAGCGCAAGCCAATCAACCCGCTTTGTAATGCACAAACCAGCAATAGCAGCAGTAAGAATCCTCTCTGCTTACCGGATTTAATCAAATGATAAAACAAACCAATACATAAAATTGATAACAGAAAAGAGACGGGGATCAGTGGCATAACCCTTGCCTTAACAAGTGGATATCGTGAATAACGATTTTGTAGTGTAGACAGCCAGATAAGCGAAAACAAGCAGGTCCAGGGACTGGATCATGATCGAGGTCGCGGCTAAATGCCCTTCCCTCTAAGCTGACAAAGAACTCAATCAGTCAGGATATTAAATCATGAAAAATGCTGTGCTGTGCTTCTGTTTTTTGCTGTTTTTCCCGATGGTCAGTTATGGCTGGCAAACAGCGGTTACTCACATTTCATTCAATGACACTCAACGCCAGCGCCAACTTGATAGCTTAATTTATTATCCAACAGCGAAACAGGGAACAACGGCCCTACTGGGTGATAGTGCCATCTTCAACGGTATCTCGGTTTTACCTGATGCCCCCCTTGCCACAGGCCAATTTCCATTGATTGTCCTCAGCCACGGCAGTGGTGGCAACAATACCAGTATGGCGTGGTTGGCAGATAAGCTGGTGCAGCAAGGTATGGTGGTAGTCGCAGCCAATCATCCAGGCAGTACCACTGGTAACTCTATACCGGCCAAATCAGCACAGCTATGGTTACAAACTGAAGATATCTCTTTTATTATTAGCACATTACTGTCTGATTCGCGCTGGAAGTCGGTACTGGATAATCAGCCTATTGGGGTAATTGGCCATTCGAAAGGGGGTTATAGTGCTATTGCGGCATTGGGTGCAACGCTTTCATTTCCACGTTTCATTGCCGGCTGCCAACAGCAGCCCGAACAAGTCAACTGCCAGTTTTATACCCGTGCGGAGGTAAAATTAAAGGCACTTCCAGTGCGGAAAATTGAAGGAAATTATGCTGATAAACGTTTACGTTTTGCGGTCGCTTTAGATCCCGGCATGGTGCCTTTTTATCAAAACAGTAGTCTGTTTCATTTAACAGCCCCACTGCTTCTGATTAATGCTCACTATTTTATCTCACCGAATATGGCACTAAATCTGGGCGGGAGTGAGTGGATAAAGCGGCTTAATCCGCCAGGTATAACCACAATAACCTTAGCCCACAGCGGACATTTCGATTTTCTGCCAACATGTAAACCGACAGCCCGCGCAGTTCTGGCTCAGGAAGGCGAAGACTTTATCTGTGCGACGTCAGTGACGGAAAGAGAAAAGTTACATCAGCAAACGGTTCAACAGATTGTTGAGTTCCTGCATCAACAACATATTTTGCACTGATATTTCAATATAATAATGGTGACGCACAAGCCATCCAAACTGTGCGAGGCTAAATAAAGGTGTCGGTAAGAAACAGCACACAGGCAAGTGATACACCACATAGGGTCATCACACTGAAAATCAGCTCGAACAGATAACGATTGATCATGATGGTTAGCCTATAAAAAAAGACACCCGGCGTTAACCGGGTGTCTGGAATTGGCTAGACTGTGCGGTACGGAGTGCCCGCATTCCGGCATAATTATGCTGCTGGCGCTGTCGCTGATTTTTTAACGGCTTTATGGTGTTTTTTAGCGGCTTGGGCTTTCTGAGCTGGCTGAGCTGGCGCTTTTTTCACGTGTTTTTTAGCGGCCTGTGCTTTTTGAGCAGGTGCTTTTTTCACATGTTTTTTAGCAGACTGTGCTTTTTGTTCTGTGGTTTGTTTGGTTGCTTTATGTTTTTTATGGTGAGTTGCTTTAGCTGGTGCTGCATTTTCTGCGGCAGGCGCAGCAGTAGTGCTGGTTGCAGCTGGTGCTGCTGTAGCGGCCGCAGTAGTTTCAGCAGCGAAAGCAACAGAAGACAGACCCATGGTTGCAGCAACGATCAGCGCTAATACTTTTTTCATTTTAAAATCCTCAGAGTTTGTTTCGCTAAGCCCCCGGTGGGGCCGTTGAAAGAATCATAGAGGAATCAATTTTTCCTTTCCGTGAGTCATTGGTTTCGCTAAGTAACCAAATGTACAAAGTAATAGTGATTATTATTTACGCCATACATTATGAATCACGCTATTTAAAAGCAGCCCTGTTCGGGAGGCATGGTGGTTAATTATCCCCTCGCCTTCGGATTAGTCCTGAAGCGCATGTCACATCGACGTGATGGACTATGCTTAATGTTCATCAGGCAAAACGGAGAGTCAAATGTTCAAGAAATCAGAAAAAATTGAAAGAGATCTCAATCAGGACGTGACCCTTCTGGCAGATACTCTTGACGATGTATTGCGTTCATCAGGTGAGAAAACCAAAGAGGAACTGACCAAAGTGCGCCACAATGCCGAAGGTGTATTACGTGATGCGCGAGCGCATTTCAACGGTTCGACCAGCCTAAAACAGCATGCCCGAGATGTTGCAGGTAACGCAGATGACTACATCCGCGACAAACCATGGCAAGGTGTCGGGATTGGTGCTGCGGTCGGCATCGTACTGGGTGTGCTGTTAGCACGCCGTTAAAAATAATCGGATAGCCGATAAACCGCCGGTATTTTATCCCCCCTCATTGCTGTGTCTACTTATAGGGATGACGATATCTGGCAGTTTGGTTAATCGGTGGCCCCAGTGATAATAGATGCACTGCGGGCCAATTCTCTTACCCGGTAAATAGCGGTTATTAACCAGACGTAGGGTTATTAAGCAGACATAGGGTTATTAAGCAGACATAGAAGTAATAACTTTGGCCAATAGGGCCACCAGCCGATCAGTTTCTGCCACAGAAGTGAGATTAGTAAATCCCATCAACAATCCATTTCCACCGGTTGCCTGGCTCGTTTCTGCCAACGCCCAATCTGATAGCGCCTGAACCGCTAACCCTTGCTGCCGCGCCCGTATTGCTACGGCATAATCAGCAAAACCCTTATCCAATCGCGCCAGTAATTGTATCCCTCCAGCTTGCTGTTCAACCTCAACAACGCCTGCCAACTGCCGCCTCAGACTTGTCGATAGCATCTCACGCCGTTCGGCATATAAATGACGCATACGTTTCAGATGGCGATAAAAATGCCCCTGATTGATAAACTCCGCCACACTGGCCTGTATCAGTGGTGGGCTGGTACAAATGCGTAACTGGCATCGCTGATTAAATAGTGCCACCCGTTGTGCTGGAACGACCAGATAAGCCAGCCTCAGTGCCGGAAACATCACTTTGCTGAAGGTACCGGCATAGAGCACCCGCCCCTGCCGGTCCAACGTTTTCAGCGGTGGCAGTGGCCGCCCTTGATACCGAAACTCACTGTCATAGTCATCTTCAATAATCCATGCATGCTGCTGATCGGCCCAATCCAACAGGGCAATACGTCGTGCCAGACTGAGCGCCACCCCTAACGGGCTTTGATGGGCTGGGGTGACGATGGCAAAACGTGCCTGGGGGCAGTCGTTAATTGCCGCACCGACATCCATTCCGTCCTGATCAACTGCGACCGGGTGTGGAATAAGCCCAGCTTCGCGAATCAGTTGCCGTGTCACAGGATAGCCTGGGTCCTCCAACCAGCCACGATCGCCCGGTTGCAGTAAGGTACTGATCACCAGATCCAGCAATGACTGATAGCCTGAGCAAATAAAAACTTGTTCAGGCTGGCAACTCACCCCGCGTGATAACTGTAAGTAATGTGCTATTGCTTCGCGCAATAACCCAAGCCCGGTAGCGGGGGGATGTCCAAGGGATGATGCGGTGAGATTATGTAACTGTTTGGCCATGATTCGCCCCCATTGCGCTCGGGGGAAAGCGTCCAGCGCCGGTAATCCTAGCTCGAAGGGCCGAGCCACCGGACTAACCGTTGAGACTTTATTCACCACAACAGGTTGCGCACTCTGAGTTAATGGCAGCAAAGGGGCATCACGTAACTGAGCTGAAACGTAAGTCCCACTCTGCCCACGACTTTGCAAATACCCCTCGGCAATTAATTGACCATAGGCATTTTCCACCGTACCTCGTGCCACCCCCACTTCACTGGCTAGCACCCGAATCGAGGGTAACCGCGAGTCAGGCAGCAATACCCCTTGCACGATGGCATCTTTAATACGCTGATAAAGCTGACGGTAGACCGGCTCGTTTTGTCGGCTATCCAGGCTCAGAAGATGTGAAAAACCCCTCATCATGACCCACTAAAATAAGTAATTTATGGCTCTATAGTATAGGTCATCACCGCGCTAGAGTAGCGCCATACTCTACGGTACCTCACAGGAACATATCATGGTTGCACAACGTCTTTATTTTTCCGAACTTTCACCTACAACCTATAAAGCACTGGTTAATGCGTCTCTCTCATTAGATAAGAGTTCGTTACCCAAAGCATTGATAGAAATGATTTTTATGCGGGTATCACAAATCAACGGCTGTGCATTCTGCTTGAATATGCACGGTAAATTCTTGCGTGAGAACGGTTTTGATAATGCCAAAATGGATGTGATAGCTGGCTGGCGTCTCAGTAATGCATTTACTGAAGCAGAAAGAGCAGCATTAGACTGGGCAGAAGCGGTGACTTACATCACCACCAGTGGCACACCTGATAATATCTTCGACGCCTTAAAAGTACATTTTACCGATGCTGAAATTTCCGATTTAACTTTTGCTATCAGTATCATGAATGCCTTTAACCGCTTAGCCGTCAGCCTGCGCCAGTAAATCATCTTGCCCGCAACAACTCCGCAATAGAAATATTTTTATCCTCCTTATTATTACTAAATCTACCGCCAGCCCCGTGCTGGCGGCCCTGTCGCTGAACAATGCATGAATTCTCAATAAATAACTACATGTAGTGTGGTTGAATTAAATAAACACTAGATATAGTATTTGTTTTATCACCTACGGAAATGAAACCGCAGTTGATTATCAGAGGCAGGTCGTCGCGGCACCTTAACAACCTGACTAATCCGCCTTTCCTCATTACAAAAGGTAAATGCGAATCATGAGTATTATTATTTACAGTAAACCTGATTGTGTCCAGTGCAATGCCACTTACCGAGCATTCGACAAACAAGGAATAGCCTATCAGGTCATTGATTTAACATCAGATTTACAAGCATTAAATCATGTGAAATCTCTTGGTTATCAGCAGGTGCCAGTGATTGTTGCCGGCAATGAACATTGGTCCGGCTTCCGCCCTGACAAAATTAACGCACTGGTTCAGGCCGTCAGTGCCTGATGGGGGGACAAGATGAATCCGCTGGTCTATTTTTCCAGCTCGTCGGAGAACACTCACCGTTTTGTCGGGAAGCTGGAACTCCCGGCAATACGTATCCCTATTGCCGGTGCCCGTAAAACACCGCAGATCGAGCAGCCCTATATTTTGTTAGTACCCAGTTATGGTGGTGGCAGCCCGATAGGAGCAGTACCGATTCAGGTGATCCGTTTTCTAAATGATCCACACAACCGTTCATTGATTCGCGGCGTTATTGCTGCGGGTAACACTAATTTTGGCGACGCCTATTGTCTGGCAGGGAAAATCATCTCCCAAAAATGTCAGGTTCCTTACCTGTATCGTTTTGAACTACTGGGTACAGCAGAAGATGTGGCTAACGTGCGCAAGGGAGTAACTGAATTTTGGCAACGACAGAACTGAATATCACTGATCCATCCAGTAGCGAGCTTGACTATCACTCACTGAATGCGATGCTAAACCTCTATGATGCTGATGGACGTATCCAGTTTGACAAAGACCGGTTGGCGGCACGTCAATATTACTTGCAACACGTCAATCAAAACACCGTGTTCTTCCACAATTTGCAAGAAAAACTCGATTATCTGGTCGAAGAAGGATATTACGAGAAAGAGGTGCTGGCTCAGTACGATTTCAGCTTTATCAAAAGCTTATTCCAGCAGGCCTATAGCAAAAAATTTCGTTTTCCCACTTTCCTTGGCGCCTTTAAATATTACACCAGCTATACCCTGAAAACCTTTGATGGCAAACGTTATCTGGAACGCTACGAAGACCGTGTTTGCATGGTGGCGCTAACACTGGCAGCAGGTGACCCGACACTGGCGCAAGAACTGGTAGAAGAGATAATCTCTGGTCGATTCCAACCGGCCACCCCGACCTTCCTCAATTGTGGTAAAAAACAGCGTGGTGAGCTTGTCTCCTGCTTCTTGTTACGCATTGAAGATAATATGGAATCAATTGGCCGCTCTATTAACTCAGCGCTGCAATTGTCTAAACGTGGTGGCGGGGTCGCTTTCCTACTAAGTAATATTCGTGAAGTCGGTGCGCCAATCAAACGGATTGAAAACCAATCCTCCGGCGTCATCCCTATCATGAAAATGCTGGAAGATGCCTTTTCTTATGCTAACCAGTTGGGCGCACGGCAAGGTGCGGGGGCGGTATATCTCCATGCCCATCATCCCGATATTTTACGTTTTCTGGATACCAAACGCGAAAACGCCGATGAAAAAGTTCGTATAAAAACCCTCTCATTGGGTGTGGTTATCCCGGATATTACCTTTGAGCTGGCGAAGAATAACGAAGAAATGTACCTGTTCTCTCCTTACGATGTAGAACAGGTTTACGGTTTACCGATGTCAGAAATCAGCATCAGCGAAAAATACCGCGAGATGGTCAATGACAAGCGCATCCATAAAAGCAAAATCAAGGCACGCGAGTTCTTCCAGATTCTAGCCGAGATCCAGTTTGAATCCGGCTATCCCTACATGATGTTTGAGGACACGGTTAATCGCGCCAATCCGATTAAAGGTCGAATCAATATGAGTAACCTGTGCTCAGAAATTTTGCAGGTTAATTCACCAACCGAATACAACGACGATCTTAGCTATCGCCATATCGGTAAAGATATCTCTTGTAACCTTGGTTCGATGAATATCGCGCATACCATGGATTCACCAGACTTTGGTAAATCGATTGAAACCGCTATTCGTGGGCTGACTGCCGTCTCCGATATGAGCAATATCCGCTCAGTACCCTCTATCGAGAAAGGTAATCAAGAATCCCATGCCATTGGCCTGGGGCAGATGAATTTGCACGGTTATCTGGCCCGCGAGCATATTTTCTACGGCTCTGAAGAGGCGCTCGATTTTACTAATATCTACTTTTATAGCGTGGTATATCACGCCATCCGCGCCTCGAACCAACTGGCAATAGAACGAGGCCACCACTTTAAAGGCTTTGATCAGTCAGATTATGCCTCGGGCACTTATTTCACAAAATATGTCGAGCAGAGCTGGCTGCCTAAAACCGCCAAAGTACAGGCACTATTTGCTCAGGCCGCTATTGTACTGCCCGATCAGCAAGATTGGGCCGCGTTACGCCAGTCAGTGATGGAACACGGTATTTATAACCAGAACTTGCAGGCGGTGCCGCCTACCGGTTCTATTTCCTATATCAATCATTCGACATCGAGCATTCACCCGATTGTCTCACCGATTGAGATTCGCAAAGAAGGCAAGATTGGCCGAGTCTATTATCCCGCACCTTACATGACTAACGATAACCTTGAATATTATCAGGATGCTTACCAGATAGGGCCGGAGAAAATCATTGATACCTACGCTGAGGCAACACAGCATGTCGATCAAGGGCTATCACTGACCCTGTTCTTCCGTGATACCGCCAGTACCCGCGATATTAATAAAGCGCAAATTTATGCCTGGAAGAAAGGGATTAAGACCATTTATTACATCCGGCTGCGTCAGATGGCGCTCGAAGGCACTGAAGTCGAAGGTTGTGTTTCTTGCTCGCTGTAATTCGCGGCACTGAATGAATAAAAATGGTTGATAAGGAAAATGATATGAACGCAGTAAAACCGATAACACACGTCAGTGCCATTAACTGGAATAAGATTGAAGACGATAAAGACCTGGAAGTATGGAACCGCCTGACAGCTAATTTCTGGTTGCCGGAAAAAGTCCCACTATCAAATGACATTCCCTCTTGGGCAACGCTGACACCTAATGAACAACAGCTTACGATTCGGGTTTTTACCGGCCTGACACTGCTGGATACTATTCAGAATACATTGGGTGCGCCGGCTCTGATTAAAGATGCCATTACCCCCCATGAGGAAGCGGTATTCTCGAATATCAGCTTTATGGAAGCGGTCCATGCTCGCTCTTATAGCTCTATTTTTTCTACTCTTTGCATGACATCTGATGTGGACGATGCCTATCGCTGGAGTGAAGAGAATGGCCCACTACAAAATAAAGCCAATATTATCTTACAGCACTATCATAATGATGACCCACTGAAGAAAAAGATAGCCAGTGTATTTCTGGAATCATTTTTATTCTATTCCGGTTTCTATTTACCGATGTATTGGTCCAGCCGGGCAAAATTAACCAACACTGCCGATCTTATTCGATTAATCATCCGTGACGAGGCAGTACATGGTTATTATATCGGCTACAAATTTCAGAAAGGGTTGGAGAAAGTCGACAATAGTCGCCGCCAGGAAATAAAGAACTTTGCCTTCGATCTGCTGCAAGACTTATATGACAATGAGGTGCGTTACACCGAGGACCTGTATGATAAGGTTGGCTGGACCGAAGATGTCAAAAAGTTCCTTCATTATAATGCCAATAAAGCATTAATGAATTTAGGTTATGAAGCCTTATTCCCCGCCAGTCAAGCAGCAGTCAGTCCGGCCATTCTGGCGGCATTATCACCAAATGCAGACGAGAATCACGATTTCTTCTCCGGTTCTGGCTCCTCTTATGTGATTGGCAAGGCAGTCAACACCGAAGACGAAGATTGGGATTTTTAAGCGTTCCCTATCGGTGCCCCACCCTCACTTTTATGGCATAAAAATGAGGCGATCCACATCCACTGGCAGCCGCAGCAAGGCTGCCCTCTATTTGGTGATGATTTAATGCCTCAGTCACCTTGTAAACTCACCACCACATATCCGCTATATTTACCTACGCAATGAACAGAACCACAACTAAAAACTGAAATTATTACCTGACTACTAATTTAGGCGCAGGCCAGTATATCAGGGGGATTCAGCATGTCTCTTGTGACGATAAAAATGTCATATCAGCATGATGACGGATGCTCAAACCGAAGGCTGACCACAAGAAAAATCGAGGGAATATAATCAATAACAGTATACTCAATAGAATGAATATATATGGACAATATTCACGCTATTAACTGGCTAATTATAGCCCACTCAGCATATCAATATTAAGCAAGATGTGAACATCAAAAAACCACAATATTAACGTATATAAATTAACAGATTAAAAAGATATATACTGAGATAAGGACTATTGCAAT
>NZ_JAZGQA010000137.1:0-12070 GCF_048593855.1 Yersinia sp. 2542 StPb PI | reverse complement strand
CGATAGAAACGATAGCATGCCCTCCCAGAATCCAGTGGCAGCAATAGAAACCATAATAATCGAAGGCGCTAAGACGCTATTTATGCATTAACCTTTAGCAATCAGTTGCTGTAATACATTCACGATGATTGCACGACAGACAGGAAAATAGGGAAAGCTATGATGTCAGGAAAACACACTGCAAAGACCCATCAGGCCGCCAAAAAACGCTGGCTAGACTCTCATGATACTGGCTACCACAAAAGTATGGGCCGACGTCATATACAGATGATCGCTATCGGTGGCTCTATTGGTACGGGGTTATTTTTAGGCACCGGTGCCCGCTTGCAAATGGCTGGCCCCGCACTGGCCTTAGTGTATCTGGTGTGTGGGATTTTCTCGTTTTTTATTCTCAGAGCACTTGGTGAATTAGTCATGCACCGCCCAACCAGTGGCAGCTTTGTTTCTTACGCCCGCGAATTCCTCGGTGAGAAAGCATCCTATGTTGCCGGATGGATGTATTTCCTTAATTGGGCCATGACCGGGATTGTCGATATCACTGCGGTGGCCCTTTATATGCACTATTGGGGGACATTCTCTGATGTTCCGCAGTGGCTATTTGCACTGGGTGCGCTCTCAATTGTTGCCACCATGAATATGATTGGCGTTAAATGGTTTGCTGAAATGGAATTTTGGTTTGCACTGATCAAAGTCGCAGCCATTGCTATCTTTCTGGTCGTGGGTGCTATCTTCCTCGGCACAGGGCAAAGTGTTGCCGGGCATCCCACCGGTATACACCTGATAACCGATAATGGCGGATTGTTCCCCCACGGGTTGTTACCCGCGTTGATATTGGTTCAAGGGGTGATATTCGCCTTTGCCGGTATTGAATTGATTGGTACGGCAGCCGGGGAATGTAAAGACCCGGAAAAGATGCTGCCAAAGGCAATTAATAGTGTGATTTGGCGGATTGCCCTATTTTACGTCGGTTCGGTGGTGCTACTGGTGTGTCTGCTGCCATGGAATGCCTATCAGGCCGGCCAAAGCCCTTTTGTCACCTTCTTTAGTAACTTAGGCGTCCCCTATATTGGGACCATCATGAATATCGTGGTACTTTCTGCCGCACTTTCCAGTTTGAACTCTGGCCTTTACTCGACAGGTCGCATTCTGCGCTCATTATCCATGGGTGGCTCAGCACCTAAATTCATGTCCAAAATGAGCCCACAATCTGTTCCCTACGCCGGCATATTGGTTACCGTGGGTATCTATGTCTTCGGCGTGCTACTTAACTATCTGGTACCATCACAGGTATTTGAAATCGTTCTTAATATTGCCTCTTTGGGTATTATCAGCTCATGGGCATTCATCATTATCTGTCAGATGAAATTACGTCAGGCAATAAAGCAGGGAACAGCAAAACCCGTATCCTTTAAAATGCCCGGTGCGCCGGTCACATCCTGGCTGACGCTGTTTTTCCTGGCAGGTGTTTTAGTGATGATGGCTTTCGACTATCCGAATGGGACCTGGACTATCGCCACATTGCCGGTGGTGGCCGTGTTATTGGTTGCCGGTTGGTTTAGTTTACGTAAGCGCGCCACTGAGGTCGCTGCCGCACCGGTAGAGACAATGCCCAAACAGCGCCCGCGGGAAGATATAAACGCTTCAGAAGTGGCTCTGGCTAAGTTACGCGAACAAAACTCCACCGTTTAAGCCCATCGTTAGCCCGTAGGTTGATAGAGAGACCTACGGGCTGAATCGACACGCTTAGTGGCGGTTACGCACCAGTTGATAACGGCGCGTTAAATATTCGATGGGTACGCTCCAGATATGTACCAAGCGTGAGAATGGGAATAAAACAAAAAGGGTCAATCCCAAGACAATATGCAACTTGAAAATCAAGGCTACATCTGTCAGATAGGCCGATGCTCCGGTGCGGAAAGTCGCAATTGACTGCGCCCAACCGACCAATTTCATCATCTCGCTACCATCCATATGTTGAGCAGAAAACGGAATACTCAGTAGCCCCAAGCTAACTTGTACCACCAGCAATATCAGAATCAGGATATCTACCCGGGTACTGGTTGCTCTGATCCTCGAGTTAGTCAAGCGGCGGTGTAGCAGCATGACACCACCGACTAACATCATCAGACCGCAGGCACCGCCAGCAATCATCGCCATTTTTTGTTTTATCTCTATCGGTAAGAACGATTCATACATCCAATGTGGCGTCAGCATACCCAACACATGGCCGAAGAATATCCCCAGAATACCGATGTGGAATAAATTAGATGCCAGCCATACACCTTTCTTATCTAACATCTGACTGGAGCCTGCTCGCCAGCTATATTGCCCATAGTCGTAACGCAACCAACTACCCACAAAGAAAATCACCATTGCCATGTAAGGATAAATATCAAAAAAGAATTTATTCAAAAAGCTCATAAGATGGCTCCTTTACGGTCCGTCGCCACATGGGACTGAACGACTTTTTTGCCCTCTGAGGCGGACTGAATACTGAGATATTGTGGTAGTACGGCATCGGCAAGGTGTTTGGGGGGCATCCCCTGCTGAGCTGATGCACACCCCTGCGTGCCGAGGAATTTCACTTGCTCCTCTTCCCATACCGCATCCAGTGCTTTGGCGGTGTCATCCCGGCTTTCACCCGCCACTTTATCGCCCAGATTTTCACTGCGGATAGCACTGCCAGACAGCACTAACAGCAGATCAAACAACTGGGCATAGTCGCTATCCCGCTGATGTAAACGTGCCCCCAGCAGCGCCAAAATGGGTGCAATATCCTGCAAACCCAAGGTGATATCCTGCACGGGCTGGTTAGCCAGATACTCAAGATAAAGTGGCAGGAAATCAGGCAACTCTTTACAGTCAAGCACTAACCCCGCACGTTGATACTGTGCCATGAGGTCCACCATGGCCTGACCACGATCGCGCGACTCACCATGCACATGTTCAAATAGCAACAATGAGGTGGCTCGCCCCCGGTCAAATAAGCCGCAATAGCTAGCCTGACACTCAAGCAATTCGCTCTGACATAATGTATTGATAAATTGCCTGAGACGATGAACCTGTTCCGTCGTGAGTTCGTCGGCGTTGTCGAGCGCCTCAATAACTTCTTGCCGGTTTTGCCACAAATCAATATCTGGGTATTCCAGCAAACGTGAAATGATTCTCAAACTAATCATGAGTGGCCCCCTGGTCAGTCTTACGTGTGACATCAACGGCATCAATGCGGCGGCTATTGAACAAATTGAAACGGCTGTCACTGCCATGGCAACCATCGCCGAAACTGAAGCCGCACCCCTTACTTTCCGGGAAAGCGTCGCGGGCTATTTCACGGTGGCTGGATGGAATGACAAAGCGATCTTCATAATTAGCAATCGCCAGATAGCGGTACATCTCTTGCGCTTGCGCCTCTGTTAGCCCCACCGCCTCCAGTGCACTGAGATCAGTTTTACCCTCAACGGTTTCAGCCCGTTTATAGTGGCGCATTGCCAGCATCCGTTTCAGTGCCATTAATACCGGTTGAGTATCACCGGCAGTCAGTAAGTTGGCTAAATACTGAACCGGGATACGCAGGCTTTCCACATCCGGTAGCACGCCGCTGTGGGGCAGCGCGCCAGAGTCTGCCGCGGACTGAATCGGTGACAACGGCGGGACATACCATACCATCGGCAAGGTCCGGTATTCGGGGTGCAACGGCAGTGCCAATTTCCATTCCACTGCCATTTTGTAAACCGGGGAGCGTTGGGCGGCCTCAATGACACTTAAGGGAATACCCTGTTTCTGCGCTTCGGCAATCACCAGCGGATCATGGGGATCGAGGAAAATATCCATTTGCCGTTGGTAGAGGTTTTTCTCATCAGTAGTAGCAGCGGCTTGTTCAATGCCATCCGCGTCATACAGTAGTACCCCCAGATAACGAATGCGCCCCACACAGGTTTCTGAACAAACGGTCGGTTCACCGGACTCAATGCGTGGATAGCAGAAAATACACTTCTCCGACTTGCCGCTTTTCCAGTTGAAATAGATTTTTTTATACGGGCAACCGGTCAGACACATACGCCAGCCCCGGCATTTATCCTGATCAATCAGCACAATACCGTCTTCAGCCCGTTTATAAATTGCCCCGCTGGGGCAAGTTGCGACACAGGCGGGGTTAAGGCAGTGTTCACATAAACGTGGCAAATACATCATGAAGGTATGTTCAAATTGCCCATACATCTCTTTCTGAATATGGGCGAAGTTCTGGTCTTTAGATCGCTTAGAAAACTCACCGCCCAGGATCTCTTCCCAGTTAGGGCCGTTCTCGATTTTCTCCATTCGTTGACCGGTAATCAGCGAACGTGGGCGAGCCACCGGCTGATGTTTTCCAGCCGGTGCGTTGTGCAAGTGCTGGTAATCAAAATCGAAGGGTTCGTAATAATCATCTAATGCTGGTACATCAGGGTTAGCAAATATCTTAGCGAGGACCCCGACTCGGCTCCCCATACGGGGAGTCAGTTTGCCATTAATCTTGCGGATCCAGCCCCCCTTCCATTTATCCTGATTCTCCCAATCGTGCGGATAACCCAGCCCCGGTTTGCTTTCAACGTTGTTAAACCAGGCATATTCCATACCCTCGCGGCTGGTCCAAACATTTTTGCAGGTTACTGAACAGGTATGGCAGCCAATGCATTTGTCCAGATTCAGAACCATGCCGACTTGTGAACGGATTTTCATAGTTTGCCCCCGGTTTTGCTCTGGTTTTGCTGTTCGTCATCCAGCCAATCAATCTTATTCATCTTGCGCACCACCACGAACTCATCGCGATTGGACCCTACCGTGCCGTAGTAGTTAAAGCCGTAGGCTAATTGCGCATATCCGCCAATCATATGGGTTGGTTTTGGACTGATACGGGTGACTGAGTTATGAATACCGCCACGTTGGCCGGTAATTTCAGAACCGGGGATATTAATAATGCGCTCCTGTGCGTGGTACATCATGGTCATGCCTGACGGAATTCGCTGGCTGACGACGGCACGAGCAGTTAATGCGCCATTACTGTTAAACGCCTCAATCCAGTCGTTATCTTCTATCAGCAGATCTTTGGCATCATCTTCACTTAGCCAAACGATAGGCCCCCCTCTCGACAGTGTCAGCATCAACAGGTTGTCACTGTAGGTTGAGTGAATGCCCCACTTCTGATGGGGGGTCAGGAAGTTAAGTGCTTTCTCTGGGTTACCGTTCGGCTTCTTATTAAGCAAAGGTTGGGCGGCACGGGTATCTATTGGCGGGCGATAGCACAGCAAACTCTCACCAAAAGCACGCATCCATTCATGATCCTGATAAAGTTGTTGCCGGCCTGAAAGGGTGCGCCACGGGATCAACTCATGAACATTGGTGTAACAAGCATTATAGGAAACATGCTCATCTTCCAAGCCGGACCAGATTGGACTGGAAATGATTTTGCGTGGTTGCGCCTGAATATCGCGAAAACGAATTTTTTCATCTTCTTTATTCAGAGCTAAGTGAGCATGTTGGCGACCGGTAAGTTGTTCCAAAGCCTGCCAGGCTTTTACCGCCACCTGACCGTTGGTTTCAGGGGCCAAGGATAAAATCACCTCTGCGGCATCAATAGCAGTATCAATTCTTGGTCGTCCGGCGGCAGGGCCGTCAGGCTGGGTATGGTTAAGTTTTTTGAGGAAATCAATTTCAGTCTGGGTATTCCAGTTAATCCCTTTGCCGCCATTACCTAATTTATCCAATAGGGGACCCAAGGCAGTAAAGCGAGCATAGGTTGCTGGGTAATCGCGCTCGACCACCACAATGTGCGGCGCGGTTTGGCCCGGTATCAGTTCACATTCACCTTTTTTCCAGTCCTTTACACCATATGGCTGTGCCAGTTCGGCTGGCGAATCATGTTGGATCGGTAAGGTCACTACATCGGTTTCCTGACCTAAATGGCCGACGCAAACTCGAGAGAAGGTTTCGGCAATATCTTTGTAGATATCCCAGTCGCTTTTAGACTCCCAGGCAGGATCCACCGCCGCAGACAGCGGGTGAATAAACGGATGCATATCCGAGGTATTCATGTCGTCTTTTTCGTACCAGGTTGCGGTGGGTAAAATGATGTCTGAATAGAGACACGTACTAGACATGCGGAAATCCAATGTCACGACTAAATCCAGCTTGCCTTCGCCTCCCTGTTCCTGCCATTCAACCTCTTCCGGCATCACCCCACCTTGCTGGCCCAAATCTTTACCCTGAATACCATTTTCCGTACCCAACAAATACTTGAGCATATATTCATGCCCTTTGCCGGAAGAACCCAGTAGGTTGGAACGCCAGACAAACAAGTTTCGCGGGAAGTTTTGTGGATCATCTGGCTGTTCAGCGGCAAACCTCAGTGACCCGTTTTTAAGGCTATCGACGGTATATTCTACCGGTGTTTGACCGGCTTGTTGTGCGCTGGCGGCAAGGGTTAATGGATTGCAATTCAGCTGCGGGGCCGAAGGCAACCACCCCATACGTTCGGCGCGCACATTAAGGTCAATCAGACTTGGGCTAAAGCGCGAACTGTCGGCCAAGGGAGAGAGTAATTGGGTGGTGCTGACGGTCTCATAACGCCACTGACTGGAGTGATTATAGAAAAATGACGTACTGTTCATATGGCGCGGTGGACGTTGCCAATCGAGGCCAAATGCCAAAGGTAACCAGCCGGTTTGTGGTCGCAGTTTTTCCTGCCCCACATAGTGCGCCCAACCGCCGCCACTTTGCCCGACACAGCCGCAGAAAATCAGCATATTAATCAGTGCACGGTAGGTCATATCCATGTGATACCAGTGATTAATACCGGCCCCGACGATAATCATCGAACGGCCATGGGTTTTCTCGGCATTATCCGCAAATTCACGCGCAATACGGATAATATCCTGACGTGCAACGCCAGTAATTTTTTCAGCCCAGGCAGGGGTGTAAGCTTTTATATCGTCATAACTGCTGGCGCAGTTGTCATCAGCCAACCCCCGATCCAGGCCATAATTTGCCATCATCAGATCATAAACACTGGTCACCAGTGCTTCACTGCCATCGGCTAATGGCAACCGTTTTACCGGCAACTTGTGTTGCAGTATTTCCTCTAGCGCAACACTTTGAAAATTCTCACTGATTTCGCCACCAAAGTAGGGAAATCCAACATTAACAATAGCATCATGTTGACCCAATAAACTGAGTTGTAATGAGACTTCCTGCTGCGTTTTGCCCTCGCGCTGCTCAAGGTTCCATTTACCCTTTTCACCCCAGCGATAACCGATAGACCCTTGCGGCGCTACCAACTGCCCGCTGTTACCGTCAATGGCAATGGTCTTCCATTCCGGGTTATTCTCCTCTCCCAGATTATCCACCAGATCGGCGGCGCGCAGTAACCGCCCGGCGGCATAATCGCCGCTATGACGAGGTTCAAGTAATACCAGCATCGGCATGTCAGTGTACTGACGCATGTATTCAACAAAGTAGCTGCTTTGTCGTTGTAGATGGAATTCATTGAGGATCACATGCCCCATTGCCATCGCCATGGCACTGTCTGTTCCTTGTTTCGGATTCAGCCATTGGTCACACAGTTTAGCGACCTCTGCATAATCCGGCGTCACCGCAACAGTCTTGGTCCCTTTGTAACGGACTTCGGTAAAGAAGTGGGCATCGGGTGTGCGGGTCTGCGGAACATTGGAACCCCAGGCAATAATATAGGATGAGTTGTACCAGTCAGCGGATTCTGGCACGTCAGTTTGCTCACCCCAGGTCATCGGTGATGCCGGAGGCAAATCGCAATACCAGTCATAGAAACTGAGGCAAACACCGCCGATCAATGAAAGATAGCGCGCGCCCGCCGCGTAGGAAACCATCGACATCGCTGGAATCGGTGAAAAACCGATAATCCGATCCGGCCCATACTGTTTGGCGGTATAGACGTTAGCGGCGGCAATCAGTTCATTCACTTCCTGCCAGGTCGAACGGACAAAGCCGCCCCGGCCACGAGCTTGCTTATAATCCTTTGATTGTACGCTGTCGCCAACAATTGAAGCCCATGCATCCACCGGATCACTGTGCAGCACTTTGGCAGCACGCCACAATTGCAACAGATTCTTGCGCATCATCGGGTACTTCAGCCGATTAGCACTGTACAAATACCAGGAATAGCTGGCCCCACGTGGGCAACCACGGGGTTCATGATTAGGTAAATCCGGGCGGGTACGCGGGTAGTCAGTTTGCTGGGTTTCCCAAGTGACCAACCCATTTTTGACATAAATCTTCCAGCTACATGAACCCGTACAATTCACACCATGAGTTGAACGTACCACTTTGTCATGCTGCCAGCGGCTACGATAGCCATCTTCCCAATCACGATTGGTGTCCAGTGTCTGGCCATGGCCTTGTGCAAAAGGCTCAGCAAGTTGTTTAAAATAACGAAATCGGTCAAGAAATTTGCTCATCGGGAGACCTCCTGATTGGGGACATAACGGCCCTGTTTATTTTTATAAGTGGATTAACATTGCTCAATGTTGCTTATTTATTGGACCGTACCGGTCAACGTGGTTTTTTGGTCGCCATACCCGCGTTAAGCTTGCGCCCGTAGACAAACCAGGTGATCAATACGCAAACCACATAAAAAACCACGAATAGCTTCATCGCGCCGGCCGGTGAACCGGTCAGGGCCAGCGACGTACCAAAGGATTTAGGAATAAAGAAACCGCCGATAGCGCCAATGGCTGAGATGAAACCCAGTGCCGCCGCCGATTCTCTGACGGCATCGTGCTGTGCTTGTTCATCACTACCACCAGCGAGGGTCACCCGATCGACAGTTAACTTGCGAAAGATCACCGCAATCATCTGAAACGTTGATCCACTGCCCAGTCCCGCCGTCAGAAACAGCAGCATGAATACGCCAAAAAAGGCAAAGAAGGAGCCGTTAACATGGGTACCCGGTAAGGTGAGGAAGAGTAATGCCGCAAATATTGCCATCAGAATAAAATTGACGAAGGTGACGCGAATGCCGCCAAAGCGATCAGAGAGCGCACCGCCCATTGGACGAGCCAGTGCGCCCAATAGCGGGCCGAAGAAAGCGTAATGCAGGATGACAACATCAGGAAATTGTGTTTTTGCCAACATGGCAAATCCGGCTGAGAAACCAATAAATGAACCAAAAGTTGCCAGATATAACACCGCCAAAATCCACAAATGACCACGTTTCAGGACCGGTAATTGCTGGATAATCGACGCTTTTGCAGCAGACAAGTCATTCATACCAAACCAGGCTGCCACACTGAATATCAGCAAAAAGGGGATCCAGATATAGGCTGCGTTTTGCAACCAGAGCTGGCTACCATCCGCTTGTGGATAGCCACTGCCCATAAAGGCACTGAACACTCCAACCGAAATAGCCATAGGGGCGATAAGTTGCATCACACTGACGCCAAGATTCCCCAATCCCCCATTAAGGCCCAGCGCGCCCCCCTGCCTGGCTTTTGGGAAGAAGAAACTGATATTAGCCATGCTGGAGGCAAAGTTCGCACCGGCAAAACCACACAACAATGAAATCAATACAAATGTTCCATACTGGGTGGTGCTGTCCTGTACCGCGATACCTAACCAGAGGCAGGGGATAACCAGAAACAGTGTGCTAATAGCCGTCCAGCGACGACCACCAAAGACCGGTATGACAAACGAGTATGGAACACGTAACAGTGCCCCCGATACTGAGGGTAATGCTGTCAGCATGAACAGTTGATCGGTGGTAAAGTTAAAGCCCACTTTATTCAGATTCACTGCAACCGCACTAAACAGCATCCAGACACAGAAACTCAGTAACAATGCCGGTACTGAAATCCACAAATTTCGCCGGGCGACACTATGCCCTACCTGTTGCCAGAACTGTGGATCTTCCGGGTACCACTGCGGTATTGATTGGCCACCGGCTAATTTTGCCGGGATAGCGGAAGATGATGAGTTAGTTAATGGTGTCGGAAAGTGCGACATAAAAACCTCAGTCAGGGTGACCACAAACGGGAAGTAATACGTCACCCTAGGCACCAGAGGCTATTTCAAAGTTGATTTACATCAAGAGGATGTGAAGTTAACTTTTAGCTAACAATACCCATACATCATTTGTGGGTAGTGGGTTTTCTGGCAAAAAATAGCCTCTTTTCATTTAGTTGCCGATGTGAATGTTTTCTTGAAACCGAGTAATACACCCGCTGACTATTAGGGGGTACTCCCTATTGGTTATGGGGTAATAGTCAAGGATGAGGAAGAATATCGATCAACCCTTCCGTTCGAGGTATTTACCCTCTCAGCTACAGGAACTATTCATGAGTGAACAAGACGCCGCGACCATCCTGTTGATTGATGACCACCCGATGCTAAGGCACGGTATTAAGCAATTAATTAGCATGGCACCTGGGTTATCCATCGCAGGTGAAGCCAGCAACGGTGCTCAAGGTATTATTCTCGCCACCAATCTTGATCCTGATTTGATCATGCTGGATTTAAATATGCCGGGCATGAATGGATTGGAAACACTGGATAGATTGCGTCAGCAGCCACTATCCGGGCGAATTGTGGTGTTTACCGTTTCTGACCATCAGGATGATGTCATCAGTGCCTTAAAACGCGGGGCCGATGGTTATCTGCTAAAAGATATGGACCCTGAAGATTTGCTGGTCTCACTGTATGATGCAGCAGCAGGACAAATGGTTCTCAGCGATGCATTGATGTCGATACTGGCAATCAACCTCCGCGAGAATCGGTCTGATAATGAGCGCGATATTAACACCCTCACCCCACGCGAACGCGACATATTGAAGCTGATCGCTAAAGGGTTACCGAATAAAACCATTGCCCGGAAATTGCTGATTGCAGAGAGCACCGTTAAAGTTCATGTCAAACATCTGTTGAAAAAAATGAAGCTGAAATCGCGGGTTGAAGCCGCAGTATGGGTATTACAAGAGAAAATACTATAGCTTGCTAAGCAGAAAATCACGTAACACTACCGCCTGATTTTGTTGCGTGTCGCGACTGCCATACAGCAACGTAATTGGCTGTTGTTTCAGTACGTCCAGTAAAGGTTGCCAGGCCGTTGAGCTATCAAGCTGGGCCTGATAACGCACCACAAACTCTGGCCAATCTAAACATTGATGAAACCATTTTCGTAATGCATTTTCCGGTGCCACTTCTTTTAACCATACCACCCCTAACAGGCGGGTTTTGCTAATGCCTCGCGGCCACAGCCGATCAGTCAAAAAAGTATTGGCTTGATATGGCGGCTGAACATCGTAAACACGCGCTAAAGTGATGCGATTTTCCATTGTTGTACTCCTCCTTTGTGCGGTATATATGCCATGTTAAACGATATCAACGTGAGTTTGTCGCCCAACCACAGATTTTATTCATGAAGTTACGGCAGAAGCATCTAAATACTTCACCACTTCCCATACCGGAAATTTTAGCTGTATCTGGTCAGCATCCTGTAGGGTTAAAGGTATTAATAGCAAACGATCCGTCAGTAACGATTCCATCAAATAGTCCCTTTACAAGGCAGCCTCTAAAGCATCAATATCGTGAAACGCGAGAGTCACGAAAACAGAAAATACCACGGGTGGTTATAGCTCGACAACGGTACTCAGTTATAGCAAAGTTTAATCACCACAACCATATGGATAAATGCCATGATAATTATTTCTTCATAAATACGAACATGTTATATTCATTTCAATTAAATCATTGGTGAATAAAATGACCACTGTACCGCTTAATACCACCCGGCAGATGAAACAAAAAAATATCATGTTGGTTGCAAGCACATTAAAATCGCTGTCATCCGCAACCAAAGGAGATATATCTGCTCAAACTGGATTAAGCTTGGCAACATGTGGCACCATTTTGAATGAATTATGTTCAAAGGGCGAAATCATTGAAGAATCCATTGATGAATCACGTGGTGGCCGGCCAGCAAAGCGCTATATATATAACTCAAATTACTTTAGCATATTAAGTATTTATATTGAAGGGAGCGATACCTCCGGCGTTATATCGTCATCCC
>NZ_JAZGQA010000136.1:0-12106 GCF_048593855.1 Yersinia sp. 2542 StPb PI | reverse complement strand
ATATTAGTCTAACTTGAGGGAAGCGTTCGCAAGTGTTGCCATTTTGTTGCATGATGAAATGCTATTTCTTGATAAAATATTGAATCCTCTACAATGAAAAAAATAGCGCTCACCACATTACTCTGTGTCAGTACCGCTTCCATCGCCGCGCAACAAGTTGATATCACTATTTTAGGCACCTCTGATTTACATGGTACTTTTGTGCCGTGGGACTATGCCAGCGACAGTGAAAACTTAGCCGGCAGTCTGAGCCAGATAGCCACGAAAGTGCAAAAAATACGGGCTGAACAGCCGAATGTGATTCTGGTCGATGCCGGTGATACCCTTCAGGGCAACTTTGTTGAAACCTTTAAAAATGAGCCGATAAGCCCGATGATTCTCGGCTTCAATGCCTTGAAATATGATGCCTGGGTGATGGGCAACCACGAATTTGATTTTGGCCTGAAAGCCCTTTCCACTTCACTAAAACAATTTGATGGCACGGCACTGGCGGGGAATATCTTCTGGGATTCAGGTAAACCTTACCTCCCCTCTTATAAAATCATCGAACGTCAGGGGGTGAAAATCGGCATTATTGGCATGGATACCCCAATGACTGCGGAGTTTGCACAAGGCACCGACCGTATCAATGGCATTCATTTCACCGATCCAGTACAAGAAGTGAAAAAGGTTATTCAGCAAATCCAGCCACAAGTAGATGCCATCGTGCTGGTTGCCCATATGGGAGTCGATAATGAGAATCAGCGCCCTGGCACCGGGGTTGGCGATATCGCCAAGGCCAATCCAGAGCTGGCAGCCATTGTCGCAGGCCATATGCATGTGAAGATTGATAAAGCAGTGGTTAACGGTGTCATTATCACTGAGCCGGATAAGTATGGCCGCGCGCTCTCCCGCATTGACCTGAAATTTGAGCAGCGTGAGGGGAAATATCATCTGGTGGATAAAGACAGCTATACCTACCCGATCAAGGGAGTCGAGTCTGATAAAAAGCTGGAAGCGATTTACCAGCCTTATCATGATATTTTGCGCGCCAATGCTAATCGGGTGATTGCAACCTTGAGCGGCAGTAATCTGGTACCGGCCGATGAGATTAAAGGTATTCCTCAGGTTCATATTCAGGATACCGGTATCAGCGCGTTGTATCAGGAGGCGGCACATTATTATGCTCCTCAGGCGCAGGTTATTGCCTTACAGATTGATAACGACCATCCTAAACTGGATGTCGGGGATATCACCGCTAAAGACATTGCATTTAACTATCAATATGCCGGCGGTGAAATCACCGTTTATGCTCTGACCGGTAAAGCGTTAAAACAGTACATGGAGTGGTCGGCTGATTACTTTAATCAGGTTAAAGCGGGTGATGTCACCTACAGTTTTAATCCACAACGTCGCGCTTCAAAATATTCGACCAATGACTTCTTCGATGGTGTGACTTACACCATTGATTTACGTCAGCCAGTCGGCTCACGTATCACCGACCTGCGCCTCAATGACGGCACGCCTGTTACCGATAGCACCCCTATTCATCTGGGCATGAACAGTTACCGGATGGGGCATTTGACGCAAAAAGGTGGCGCATTGGAAGGACAGAAATTCCAAGTGTTATCAGACAGTAAAGCACAGTACGGTGAGGAAGACGGCACAATACGTAATCTGACCATTCGCTATTTGACTGATATTAAGGCCGGGAAGTATGAGGGTAAAGCTCAGCAGCGCTGGCATTTAATCGGGTTGGAAGGCTACGAGAAAGAGCGGCAGATTGTTAAACAGCTGATTAATAACGGCACACTTGCTGTGCCCGTGACGGCTGATGGCCGCTATACCAACATCGCGTCTATCAATGTCAAAGATAAGTTGTTTAAGGATAGAGCCAGTTATGATGCTGCATTGGCTGCGTTGCAGCAACAAACTGCCAGTGCCAGCACTGAGCAGGCTAAGCAACAAGCGCAAACAGATATTATCTTAATCACCGCCCTGAATACGTTCTGATTAGCCACAAAAAAGGCCACCGCAAGGTGGCCTCAGGTGTCGAACTAACACTGAAACCAGTGCACTTGATGTTATTTATTACTTTGGTAAACAGCTTTCACGGCATTACCAATTTCAGCCAGGCTACGGACTGTTTTCACACCGGCAGCTTCCAGCGCCGCGAACTTATCATCCGCAGTTCCTTTACCACCCGCAATGATGGCGCCTGCGTGGCCCATACGCTTACCTTTTGGTGCAGTTACACCGGCGATGTAACCCACAACAGGTTTGGTCACGTGATCTTTAATATAAGCTGCGGCTTCTTCTTCAGCGTTACCACCAATTTCACCGATCATCACAATAACTTCAGTCTGCGGGTCTTCCTGGAACAACTTCAGAATATCAATGAAGTTAGAGCCTGGGATCGGGTCGCCACCGATGCCAACACAAGTTGACTGACCGAAGCCGATATCCGTGGTTTGTTTTACCGCTTCATAGGTCAAAGTACCGGAACGAGAAACAATACCCACTTTGCCCGGTAAATGAATGTGGCCCGGCATGATGCCAATCTTACATTCACCTGGGGTGATAACACCTGGGCAGTTCGGGCCGATCATCCGTGCATCAGACTGTTCTAATCTGACTTTTACTACCAGCATATCCAGTGTTGGGATACCTTCAGTAATACAGATGATCAGTTTGATACCGGCATCAATAGCTTCCAGAATGGAGTCTTTACAGAACGGCGCTGGCACGTAGATAACAGATGCCGTAGCACCGGTAGTTTCTACTGCTTCACGTACGGTATTGAATACTGGCAGGCCCAGATGCTGGGTGCCGCCTTTACCTGGCGTTACGCCGCCAACCATTTTTGTACCATAGGCAATAGCTTGTTCGGAGTGGAAAGTCCCCTGGCTACCGGTAAAACCCTGGCAAATAACTTTGGTGTTTTTATCAATTAAAATAGACATTATTTAGCCCCCACTGCCGCTACAACTTGCTGAGCCGCATCTGTCAGGCTGGTCGCAGCAATGATATTCAAACCGCTGTCTGCCAATTTTTTGGCACCCAGTTCAGCGTTATTTCCTTCCAGACGAACCACCACTGGCACGTTTACGCCCACTTCTTCAACCGCACCAATGATGCCGTCAGCGATCAGGTCACAGCGCACAATGCCGCCGAAAATGTTAACCAGAACCGCTTTCACTTTGTCATCAGACAGAATGATTTTGAATGCTTCAGTCACGCGCTCTTTGGTTGCACCACCGCCAACATCGAGGAAGTTAGCCGGTTCACCACCGTGAAGTTTCACGATGTCCATGGTTCCCATTGCCAAACCGGCACCGTTAACCATGCAACCAATGTTGCCATCCAACGCCACGTAGTTCAGTTCCCACTGCGCCGCATCAGCTTCACGTTTATCTTCCTGCGACTTATCACGCATTTCACGCAGTTCTGGTTGACGGAACAAGGCGTTACCATCAGCACCCAGCTTGCCATCCAGACAGATCAGATCACCTTGTTTGGTAATCACCAGCGGGTTGATCTCAACCATCGCCAGGTCACGTTCCAGGAACAATGTTGCCAGGCCCATAAAGATCTTGGTGAACTGAGTGACTTGCTTACCGCTCAGGCCCAGTTTAAAGGCTAACTCGCGGCCCTGATAAGGCTGCGGCCCCGTCAACGGATCCAATGCAATTTTGTGGATCAGTTCAGGCGTTTCTTCGGCAACTTTCTCAATTTCAACACCGCCTTCAGTGGATGCCATAAACACCACGCGACGGGAGCTACGGTCAATAACCGCGCCCAGATACAGCTCTTTATCGATATCAGTCGCAGCTTCAACCAGAATTTGGTGAACCGGCTGACCGTGGGCATCTGTCTGGTAGGTCACCAGGTTTTTACCCAACCACTGTTCAGCGAAAGCACGAATATCTTCTTTGCTGTTAACCAGTTTCACGCCGCCCGCTTTACCGCGACCACCCGCATGCACCTGACATTTAACCACCCACGGGCCAGCACCGATTTTAGATGCGGCTTCTTCTGCTTCACGCGGTGTAGTACAAGCGTAGCCAGTTGGCGCTGGCATGCCATACCGAGCAAACAGTTGTTTTGCCTGATATTCGTGTAAATTCATGATGTTCTATCCATATAAGGTCTGAGATGGGCCGAAGCCTACTAGGTAGCCTGATTGCACGGAGGCAGGTTAATCAACACCTTGCAATCAGACTGACCTTGTCATTTATCTTTTTTATACGTCGAGCAGTAAGCGAGCTGGATCTTCCAGCATCTCTTTCACCGTCACCAGATAACCCACGGACTCGCGGCCATCAATCAAACGGTGATCGTAGGACAGTGCCAAATACATCATTGGCAGAATCACTACCTGACCATTTACCGCCATTGGCCGGTCTTTGATAGCATGCATACCAAGGATCGCGCTTTGTGGTGGGTTAATGATCGGAGTCGACATCAGGGAGCCGAATACGCCGCCATTGGTAATGGTGAAATTACCGCCAGTCAGCTCTTCTACTTTCAGTTTGCCGTCACGGCCTTTTACAGCCAGTTCTTTGATTTTCTTCTCGATATCAGCCATACCCAGTGTATCTACATCACGCAATACTGGAGTCACCAGACCGCGCGGGGTAGAAACCGCAATACTGACATCAAAGTAGTTGTGATAGACCACATCTTCGCCATCAATAGAAGCATTCACTTCAGGATAACGTTTCAAAGCTTCAACTACCGCTTTGATATAGAAGGACATAAAGCCCAGACGGACACCGTGGCGCTTCTCGAAAGCTTCACCGTACTGCTTACGCAGGTCCATGATCGGCTTCATATTGATTTCGTTAAACGTGGTCAGCATTGCTGTACTGTTTTTCGCTTCCAACAAACGCTCAGCAACACGTTTACGCAAGCGGGTCATAGGTACGCGTTTTTCGCTACGGCTAGCCAGTGCCGCAGGTGCGGCGGCGGCTACTTTGGTTTCAGCCACTGCCGGTGCCGTTTTACGGTTTGCCAAATGACTATCGACATCTTCACGGGTAATACGGCCACCCACGCCACTGCCTTTAATGGCAGTAGCATCAAGGTCATGTTCTGCAATCAGACGACGAATTGCCGGGCTGAGAGTATCGTTACTCTCTTCTTCCAGGCTAGCGGTCTGGCGCTGCGCCGGAGTGGACTCAGTGCTTTGACTTTTTTCTTCCGTCGGCTTACCTGAGCTGTCACTTGGACGAATACGGCCCAGTACCTGACGTGAGGTCACAGTCGCGCCTTCGTCTTCCAAAATGGCGTCTAAAATACCGTCCTGACTGGCCGGAACTTCCAGAATCACTTTGTCCGTTTCAATCTCAACCAGCACTTCATCGCGTTTAACGCTGTCGCCCGGTTTCTTGTGCCAAGTTGCTACAGAGCCATCAGCGACAGACTCAGGGAGGTCAGGAACATTAATATCTACGCTACTCATTCTCTATCCTTTATATGTTAACCGGCTCGCTACTCGACGGTCAGCGCGTCATTAACCAGAGCTTGTTGTTGTTTCTGGTGTACGGAAATGTATCCAACTGCCGGTGAAGCTGATGCCGGGCGACCTGCATAACGCAAGGAAGCGCCAAATGGAATCACTTCGCGGAAGTTGTGCTGACTACAATACCAGGCACCCTGGTTCAGCGGCTCTTCCTGGCACCAGACGAAATCATGCACATGAGCGAACTGTTCCAACACCGCTTGTACAGCATGATGCGGGAACGGATAAAGCTGCTCGATACGCACGATAGCAACATCGGTTTGCCCATTCTTACGGCGTTGTTCCAGCAGGTCGTAATACACTTTGCCTGAACACATGACGACACGTTTGACGCCTTTCGCATCCAGCTCGTCAACTTCACCAATCGCTGGCAAGAAGCTGCCATTTGCCAATTCATCAAGCGATGATATGGCCAACGGATGACGCAACAATGACTTAGGTGACATTACCACCAGCGGGCGACGCATACCACGTAATGCCTGGCGGCGGATCATGTGGTAAACCTGCGCCGGCGTAGAGGGGATACACACCTGCATATTTTGTTCGGCACAAAGTTGCAGATAACGCTCCAATCGTGCGGAGGAGTGCTCTGGTCCCTGCCCTTCATAACCATGTGGCAGCAACATCACCAGGCCACACATCCGGCCCCATTTCTGCTCACCGGAGCTGATGAACTGGTCGATAACCACTTGCGCACCGTTGGCAAAGTCACCAAACTGCGCTTCCCAAATAGTCAGGGTGCGTGGTTCTGCGGTGGCATAGCCATATTCAAATGCCAACACCGCTTCTTCTGACAGCACGGAGTCCCAGACCTGGAAGTCACCCTGCCCGCTGTGTACATTCGCCAGCGGCACATAAACCGAGCCATTTTTCTGGTTATGAATCACCGCATGACGATGGAAGAAGGTACCGCGACCCGCATCTTCACCAGATAAACGAATCGGAATCCCTTCATCTACCAGCGTTGCGTAAGCCAGTGTTTCAGCCCCACCCCAGTCAAACGGTTTCTCACCACTTGCCATCAAAGCACGATCGCCATAAATCTTGGCAACACGGGATTGCATTTCAATGGCTTCCGGTGCATGGCTGATGCGACGCGCCAGATCTTGCAGGCGTTTCATCTCAACTTTGCTTGGATATTCTTCGTCCCACTCATGGTTCAGATACGGCGACCAGGTGAAGGATTGCAGATTCATCGGACGCCACTCTTCCACCACACAGTCACCACCATCCAGCGCATCACGATACAGGTTGACCATTTCCGTGGCATCTTCCAGGCTGGCGATATTTTGCTCGGTCAGCTTGTCAGCATAAATCTTGCGCGGCGTCGGGTGTTTTTTGATCTTCTGATACATCACGGGCTGCGTTGCACTTGGCTCATCGGCTTCGTTATGCCCATGGCGGCGGTAGCAAACCAGATCGATCATCACGTCACGTTTAAAGGTGTTACGGAAATCCAACGCCAGACGGGTAACAAACGCCACAGCTTCAGGATCATCAGCATTCACGTGGAAAATCGGTGCCTGTACCATTTTGGCGATATCGGTACAGTACTGGGTAGAACGCGCATCCAGTGGGTTCGACGTAGTGAAACCAATCTGGTTGTTGATAACAATGCGCACCGTCCCGCCCACTTCATAGCCACGTGCCTGTGACATATTCAGTGTTTCTTGCACCACGCCCTGGCCGGTAATCGCCGCATCACCATGAATAGTGATTGGCAGAACCATATTACTGCGTGCTTCATCCAGACGATCACGGCGTGCACGTACCGAACCGATAACCACCGGGCTGACAATTTCCAGATGGGATGGGTTAAAGGCCAGTGCCAGGTGAACCAGGCCGCCTTCAGTTTCCACATCGGATGAGAAGCCTTGGTGATATTTAACGTCACCGGTCCCCAGATGTTCTTTATGCTTACCGGCAAATTCGTCAAACAAATCTTCCGGCTTTTTACCCAAAACGTTGATCAATACGTTGAGGCGGCCACGGTGAGCCATCCCCAGAACCACTTCACGGGTACCATTTTTCCCCGCATGGCGAATCATCTCTTTCAGCATGGTGACCAGCGAATCGCCGCCCTCCAGCGAGAAACGCTTCGCGCCCGGGAATTTAGCCCCTAAATAACGTTCCAGACCTTCAGCGGCAGTCAATTCGCTCAGGAAGCGACGTTTTTCTTCATCACTGAATGTCGGTTTCCCAACCACCGACTCAATACGCTGCTGAAGCCAGCGTTTTTCTTCGGTGTTGGTAATGTGCATGTATTCAGCACCGATAGAGCCGCAATAGGTCTGTTTCAGTGCTGCATACAGGTCAGACAACTTCATGGTTTCTTTGCCAATAGCAAAAGAACCCACATTGAAGGTGTTTTGGAAATCGGCTTCGGTCAGGTGGTGGTAGGAAGGCTCGAGGTCTGGAACAGACTCCTGCTTCCACAAACCGAGTGGATCAAGGTTGGCATGTTGATGACCACGGAAGCGGAAGGCGTTGATTAACTGCAACACCTTAACTTGCTTGGCATCATTTTCAGGATCGCTGATGGATGAGTTATAACGAGAGGAATCCTTCGCCAGGCGACGGAAATACTCACGTGTTTGAGAGTGGAACTGATCAGGTTTTACACCCGTTGTTGGTAGCTGTTGAAAAATTGAACACCAACTATCATCAACGGAACCAGGATCGGTTAAAAAGTCTTCATAGAGCTGCTCTATGTAGGACTGGTTCGCGCCCGCCAGATAGGAGGAATCCAGCCAGGCCTTCATTGCGCCGTTCTGCATCATGATCCCTTAAGCTTTGAAGCTTCAGTTTTCGCCGTGGTTAACATATACACCGTAGTATCAACGGTTTGCCGTAAAAACGGTTCACTCGACGTGCTCAATGCACGTTCTGTTATGGACCTTAACGGTCCCGTTCAAGGAACCTCTAAAAACTGACTGCATGCCGGCTTTTAGAGATTCCCTACCTTGAAGCAACCCGGGAAATACATTCCCCGGGTTAATAAACTCACATCATGCACTACGTTGCAACTATCATTCGCTACCCTGTAGCTATCAATCACTACACTGTAGCTATACATGCGCTACGCTGTAACTATCATGCGCTACGCTGTAACAACATAGACTTAATGTGACCAATTGCTTTGGTCGGGTTAAGGCCTTTAGGACAAACACTGACACAATTCATGATGCTATGGCAGCGGAAAACACTAAAAGCGTCGTCCAGGTCATCCAACCGTGCTGCTGTTTCGGTATCACGGCTGTCAATCAGGAAGCGATAAGCAGCCAGTAACCCTGCCGGGCCGACAAACTTATCTGGATTCCACCAGAATGACGGACAAGATGTCGAGCAACAGGCGCACAGGATGCATTCATACAAACCATCCAGTTTTTCGCGCTGTTCCGGGGATTGCAGATGCTCACGTGCCGGCGGATTTTTGCCATCATTCAACAGGTAAGGTTTAATTTTCTCGTACTGAGTATAAAACTGCCCCATATCGACCACTAAATCCCGCACCACCGGTAACCCCGGCAATGGGCGAATCACAATCTTTTTATTACCCTTTTGCAATGCCGAGACTGGCGTAATACAAGCCAGACCGTTTTTGCCATTCATATTCAAACCGTCTGAACCACACACACCTTCACGGCATGAACGGCGAAACGACAGGGTAGGATCTTTTTCTTTCAACTGGATGAGCGCATCCAGCAACATCATATCCCGGCCTTCTTCCGCTTCCAGCTCATAATCCTGCATGTGCGGCGCGTTATCGATGTCCGGGTTATAACGATAAATTGAGAACTCAAGTTTCATGACCTTTTCCTCCGCAATGGGTTAGGTTTAACCCTATCAACACAACACATGCATTAATAAGAACGCACTTTCGGCGGGAATGCCGCGCGTAGCTTAGGCTGCATGTTTACCTCACGGCGGGTCATGCTCTCAGTGTCTGGCAAATAGAGCGAATGGCACAGCCAGTTAGCATCATCACGATCCGGGAAGTCAAAGCGGCTATGAGCACCACGACTTTCGGTACGGAAGTTTGCTGATACGGCAGTGGAAAACGCAGTTTCCATCAGGTTATCCAATTCCAGACATTCAATACGCTGGGTATTGAACTCGCTGGAAGTGTCATCCAGACGGGCATTTTGCAGACGTTCGCGGATAGTTCTTAACTCTTCCAACCCTTTCGCCATCGCATCACCTTCGCGGAATACCGAGAAGTTATGCTGCATGCAAGATTGCAGTGCTTTGCGGATCTCAACTGGATCTTCACCTGAACGGGTGTTGTTCCAACGGTTCATTCGTTCCAGTGAGGCTTCAATATCTGATTCGCTAGCATCGCGGCTAGCACCCTGCTCCAGTAATGACTCTTGCAGATGCATACCGGCGGCACGACCAAACACCACCAGGTCCAGCAATGAGTTGCCCCCCAGGCGGTTGGCACCGTGGACGGAAACACAGGCGATTTCACCGACCGCAAACAAACCAGGGATGACAACATCTTCACCCTTTTCATTTACTGTAATTGCCTGGCCGGTCACTTTGGTCGGAATACCGCCCATCATGTAATGACAGGTTGGAATAACCGGAATAGGCTCTTTAATCGGGTCAACGTGAGCAAAGGTGCGAGATAACTCAAGGATGCCCGGCAGACGGGATTCCAGCACATCTTTACCTAAATGATCTAACTTCAGTTTGGCATGTGGGCCCCAAGGACCATCACAGCCACGACCTTCACGGATTTCAATCATAATGGAACGTGCAACCACGTCACGACCCGCCAAATCTTTGGCGTTCGGGGCATAACGTTCCATAAAGCGTTCACCGTGCTTATTCAGCAGATAACCGCCTTCACCACGGCAACCCTCGGTAACCAGCACCCCCGCCCCAGCGATACCCGTCGGGTGGAACTGCCACATTTCCATATCCTGCACCGGTACACCGGCACGCAGTGCCATCCCCACGCCGTCACCGGTATTAATGTGCGCATTGGTGGTTGATTGATAGATACGACCCGCACCACCGGTGGCCAGCACCGTGGCCCGCGCTTTGAAATAGACCACTTCACCGGTTTCAATACAGATAGCCGTACAGCCAACAAAGGCGCCATCCTGATTTTTCACCAGATCCAGTGCATACCACTCAGAGAAGATAGTGGTGTGGTTTTTCAGGTTTTGCTGATAAAGGGTGTGTAATAGCGCATGGCCGGTACGGTCAGCGGCTGCCGCAGTTCGCGCCGCCTGCTCACCGCCAAAGTTGCGCGATTGCCCACCAAATGGCCGCTGGTAAATGCTGCCATCTTCTAAACGGGAGAAAGGTAACCCCATATGTTCCAGTTCGAGTACCGCCTCTGGACCGGTTTTACACATATATTCAATGGCATCCTGGTCACCGATATAATCGGAACCTTTTACCGTGTCATACATATGCCATTCCCAGTTATCTTCATGGGTATTACCCAGCGCCACGGTAATACCGCCCTGCGCAGATACCGTATGGGAACGGGTAGGGAAAACTTTAGATATCAGGGCACAAGACAGCCCCATTTGTGAAATTTGCAGTGCGGCGCGCATACCTGCACCACCTGCACCGACGACAACAGCGTCAAACTCTCTGACCGGCAGTTTCATTTAAGCACCCCACACCACAATTGTTCCATACAATAGATAGACCAGCAGCGTAACCACGACGGCCAGTTGTAACACCAGTCGTACCGCTAGCGGCTTTATATAGTCCGTTAATACCTGCCACAGACCAATCCAGGCGTGAGCCAGAATCGACAGTAAGGTCAGCAGGGTAAATACTTTTGTGATGTGCGAGGCAAAAAAGCCGCGCCAGATTTCATAGGTGATGTCCGGGACAATAACGACGAAGCCCAGGATATAAAGAATATAAAGAGTGATGACGATTGCAGAAGCACGCAGTAACAGCCAGTCGTGTACTCCATTACGCCCTAACGCAGAAGCATTGCTTACCATACGAGGACTCCAGCTAAAACTGACAGCACCAAGGTTAACACCATTGTTACTTGGGCGGAGCGGGTCCCCGCAGCCAAGCTCTCTTCGATGTAGCCAAAATCCATAAGCAAGTGACGGATGCCACAGCAAACGTGATAGGCCAGTGCAGTAAGTATTCCCCAGAAGATGAATTTAACAATAAAACTATTCATGACAGCCGCTGCTTGCATGAATCCCTCTTGCGAGGAAACAGACAAACCTAACAGCCAAAGGAGGATACCAACGGCAACGAAAGTAATTACGCCAGAGACTCGGTGTAAAATGGACGCTATCGCAGTAACGGGAAATCGAATCGTTTGCAGATCCAAGTTGACAGGTCTTTGTTTTTTCACGGTTTTGCCCACACAGCTCTTATTATTTTCCTTCCTCCGGGCCTTGTTGGGATCAGACAGCGTTAAGAGCCGAAACCCTTCACATCGCACATTTAAACATAACATCCTGCATGCCTAGATGACGTGTTCTATATAACGCTGGGTGCTCCTACTTCAGGGTAATCCGGAGACCTGGCGGCAGTATAGGGGGTTCACATTCTTATTACAATTCCCACACAAACCGATTGGTAACATTTCCCCTGAACAGTGATTAG
>NZ_JAZGQA010000135.1:0-12197 GCF_048593855.1 Yersinia sp. 2542 StPb PI | reverse complement strand
GGAAGTTGAATGTGAATAATATATATACAACACTATATTTTCTTCTGCTTATTAGCGGGTGTGATCAAAAACATGAAGAAAAGACCAGCAGGTATCAGGCGGAAGATTCTTTAGTCCAGCAGTCTCTGAATAATATGGTCGACATTAAAGGTGGCAGTTTTATGATGGGGGACTTTGGTCCTTTAATTGGAGAAAAGTCACCACTCACTGGAAATGACGATGATAAAGAACTTCATAAAGTTACGCTCAGCGACTTTTCAATGGGAAAATATAAAGTAACATTCAAAGAGTATGATGAATATTCTATCTTAAGCAAAAAAAACACACAATTTCTCCTTTGACATCGTGGTTAAAGTATTTTCCTAACGTTCGAGATAAAAATATGCCAGCGATAGTTAACTGGCAACAGGCAAGGGAATATTGTTTGTGGTTAGGAGAGCAATCAAATAAAAAAATAGATCTTCCGACTGAATCGCAATGGGAATATGCTGCACGGAATAGAGGGGGATATGTTATTTTCGCAACGAATAATGGAAAATATGAGCCAGGAAGTAATTTAGCCAACAGCGTTCAAAAATCAGAAATGTTAGTAGATTCTGGTTTTAGTTATCCTATCGGAAAATTTCCTCCTACTCCACTTGGTTTGTTTCATATGGCAGGTAATGGCGTAGACTGGATCAGTGACTGGTATGATGATAGCTATTATAATAATTCTCCTGAAATAAATCCTCAAGGTCCCGATAATGGTGTGTATAAGGTAATTCGAGGTTATCAAACTGGTGGTGGAGAGTTCACAAACCAAACGGTATACCGGCAGTTTTCGAAACCTGATCCTGATAATAAAGATAGTGGGATATTTCCTAAGTATAATTTCCGTTGTGTGGTAAATAAATAATAACCTCTGATTGTAAAACGTTAATATCCTCGCGATAGATTTTATAAAACAAGGATTCTCATGCCCAAAGGTTTCGTATTACTCGGCGATAAAACCACCCACGGTGGTTCTGTTATTTCTGCCTCCTCGACCATGGTTGTTAATGGCAAAAAAGTCGCACTGATTGGCGATGAAGTCAGTTGCCCGGTCATCGGGCATGGCACTAACCCCATCGTGGAAGGTTCGTCTGAATGGTCTTCAGACGGTAAAGCAGTCGTGGTGGATGGCTGCCATTGTCAGTGCGGTTGTCAGGTCATCTCCAGCGCATCGGATTGTGCAATAGGATAAATCATGGGCTGGGAACGTCAAAACCCCTTTACGACTGAGCAGCCTACACCGCCTTCGTCTGCGAGCTGGTTGCTCGGCGCGGTGCTGGCAGTTATCGCGAGTGTGTTGCTGTTTATTTTACATGCATCCGGCTCACTGAGTGTGTTGAATTCAATCAATATCTGGCTGCTTGCTTTGACGCCACTGGTGTTCTGGATACTGGTTTTCAGCCTGCGCGGCTACCTCTACGGACGTGAACTGGAACACTTTCAGTTCTTACAACATGAGGCCAGGCACGCGCAGCAGCAGTGGACAGACTGGGCGGAACGTTATCTGGCTGTGTCAGCAAGTTGTTTGCTGCTGCCTGACCATATCTCAGCGGCTTTGTTACAACAAAATGCCCTGGGGCTGACGCAACAACAGGGTCTGGTGCGCCGTATTGATTATTTGGCAGAAGACACACAGCTATCTCTGACGGCAATTAACGTGTTACTGAATGGAATCGAAAATGCACTTCTGGCTCTTCCTCAGGAATTATTACTTCAGGTCACACTATTAAGCGATGAACCGGAAGCAATCCGGCAGGATTTATACGCTCTGTTTGCTGGCTGCTGGCAGGAAAGATCCCCTGAACTTTCTGCTCCCTCATCGTTGAATATCACGGACCATTTATCCTTCCATACCCTTGATGAGCGACTTAAACAGCCTGAATCCACCCTCCAGCTGGTTCTGGTTATGCAACTGCAGGGGGGAGAGTGTTATTCCGACGGGTTGGCAGCATTACTGTTCACCAGTGACGATGTGGCACAAAAATATGCAATACCTCATTCCGTTCGGTTGCTGCGCCCTATGGCGCTGGATGTGAGCAATCTTGCAGAAGAGCTGACATTGTTTCTGACCACTCAGACGCAGGCGCGCCTGACCGCCAGTATTGTTGGTGACCACCAAAAATGGACGGCATCATCCGCCACGCTTATCCAAATCGGCAGCGCGCTGGGTACGGTCTGGCAGGCCGAAGATATTCAGACTATCGAAACATATTGCGGTATCCAGGGGCCTTTTTCCCCGTGGTTTACCCTTGCTCTGGGGGCTGACTTGGTCGGTATCGGGAAGCAATCATGGTTAGGGTTATCCACAACAGGAGCAGAAAATTTTGTCTATACCATCACATCAGGGAGTGGGGATGAGCGTGTTAAGTAGTATCTGGCGTGTTGGAGGACTGACAGTGCTACTGCTGGCGGCACTGAGTCTCATTGGCTGGGCTATCTGGCACCAGGGTGAAATGATAGGGCTCGATACGACCAACAAAAAAGTCGTGGTATTCCTGTTGGTCTGTTTGCTGGGTATGGCGCTACGTTTTGGCCCCGCCGTTCTCTGTTTAGTACGCCAATTAATGCACAGAAAAGAAGAGAAGCAGCAAAATATTCTGCCGGGCAGTGAAGAACGACTGCTCCAAACACCGCCCCGTCATGTCACGGTCGCTGAATTACAACAAGCCCTACACCATACCTACGGCCGCTTCTGGCCCCACAAAGTGCGCATCCTGCTACTCACCGGTAGTGCGGCTGATGTTGAACAACTCACCCCCGGCCTGACGTCGCAATACTGGCAGGAAGACCGTGGCACCGTGCTGTTGTGGGGCGGCGATCTGGGGGCGCAGGCCGATAGCGCCTGGCTGAGTGCCTTGCGTAAATTACGCGGACGTCCGCTGGATGGCGTGGTTTGGGTGACCTCAGCTTTAGCTCAACGCACTGCGCTGGGTCTGAAAGAATCTAAAACAACCCTCACCGCCGATATGATGGACAGCGTGGCGCAGGCGTTCGCGGCACGTTTTGAGCTGCTCGGCTGGCGGCTGCCGCTGTATGTCTGGTCACTGCATGCCGATGACGGGGCTGACCGCATCACGCAATCCGTCGGCTGTTTGTTGCCAGTAGGGTGTAACGCTGGCGAACTGAGTACACTGCTTGCCGGGTTGGTGCCGTCGCTGATTGAGCAGGGTACGCAACAGATTAGCAGCAACACCCAGCACCCATTTTTATTGCAACTGGCGGATCAGTTAGCGCGTCAGCCGGACTCTGTCGCTGGCCCCCTTGCTACGCTGCTGAATCCCTATCGACCTTCACCGTTGGCGGGGGTGATATTCAGCCCGGCGTCGATCAATGCAAAGCGCAGCGTGAAACACCACTGGGGCAAGGATAACCGCTGGGATGTGCTGATTGATTCACTGCCGTCATTGCCCGCAGGCTTAGCGGCGAAAAAGCTCGGATTTGCCTGGCGTAAAACGCTGGCGATGGCGATGGCGGGCATCATGGTGGTGTGGGGCGCGGGTATGGTGATGTCATTTCTGGTCAACCGCGACACGATTAATGCCAGTGAATCTCAGGTCAAACGGGCGGCTAACGTGCAGCAGCCTCTTCCGGCGCGTCTGCAAGCGCAGCTGGATCTGCAACACACATTAGGCAGATTGCAGTATCGCCAGCAACAGGGCGCACCGTGGTACAGCCGGTTTGGTCTGAGCCAGAATGATGCTTTGCTGGCCGTACTCTGGCCACATTATTGGGCCAGCGCCACCCCTCTGCTGCGCGATGCTGCCGCTCGTCACCTTGAAAAACAACTCAGCACCATGGCGCAACTGCCACCGGATTCTCCGCTGCGCGACACGCTGGTGAAACCCGCGTATGAGCAGTTAAAACTCTATTTGATGCTGGCGCGCCCCGAGAAAATGGATGCGCCATGGTTTAGTCAAACACTGCTGCGCGACTGGCCGCAGCGCAGTGGCGTGCCGGACAGTCTCTGGCAGGGCAGTGGTCCGGCGCTGCTGGATTTTTATGCCCGTAATCTTGCCCTGCACCCGGCCTGGCATCTGACGCCGGATGAGAGTCTGGTCAGTCAGGTGCGGACCCGGCTGATCCGTCAGATGGGGGCGCGTAACAGTGAATCTTCGCTCTATCAAAAGATGCTGGCTCAGGTGGCGCATCAGTATGCTGATCTGCGCCTGTCTGATATGACCGGCGATACCGAGGCTGAGCGGATCTTTACCACCGATGCCGTCGTGCCAGGCATGTTCACCCGTAAAGCCTGGGATGATGCGGTAAAACCGGCGATTGAAAAAGTGGCCAGTGAGCGTCGGGAAGAGATGGACTGGGTGCTGAGTGACAGTAAAAATACCGCGTTGCAGCAGGATTCTCCAGAAGCTCTTCAGGCACGTTTGAAGGCGCGCTATTTCGCTGACTTTTCCACCCGTTGGCTGGATTTTCTCAACAGTCTGCACTGGCAGCAGGCACAGACGCTATCGGACTCCATCGACCAGCTCACCCTGATGGCCGACGTGCGTCAGTCCCCTCTGGTGGCGTTAATGAACACCCTGAGCGTACAGGGGAAAACCGGGCAAACCGGTGAGGCGTTGTCTGACTCGTTG
This sequence comes from Yersinia sp. 2542 StPb PI, assembly GCF_048593855.1. Classification (NCBI taxonomy): domain Bacteria; kingdom Pseudomonadati; phylum Pseudomonadota; class Gammaproteobacteria; order Enterobacterales; family Yersiniaceae; genus Yersinia; species Yersinia sp. 2542 StPb PI. The sequence continues at coordinate 7,578 of NZ_JAZGQA010000135.1, read as the reverse complement.
GTGAAATCGGCCAAAAATCTGTTAAACCGCGATGGGCAGCCCGCCATTGATCAGCAAGCGGGGGCACAGGGGCCGCTGGATGCCACTTTCGGTCCGGTACTGGCGCTGATGGACGGCAAGGCTGGCGGGCAGGGCAATACCCAGCTCAGCCTACAAACCTTCCTGACCCGCGTTACTCAGGTACGGCTTAAACTTCAGCAGGTGGTGAATGCCGCCGATCCTCAGGCCATGACTCAGACTCTGGCGCAGACGGTATTTCAGGGTAAAGCGGTCGATCTGACCGAAACCCGTGATTACGGCAGCCTGATTGCCGCCAGCCTCGGTCAGGAGTGGAGTGGACTTGGCCAGACGGTATTTGTCCAGCCGATGGAACAGGCGTGGCAGCAGGTATTAACGCCTGCGGCCCAGAGCCTGAATGCCCAGTGGCAGGCATCTATTGTCGATGACTGGAACAGTACCTTCGGCGGGCGTTATCCCTTAAAAGATACCAGCAGTGAAGTGTCACTCCCGCTGCTGGCACGTTATCTCAACAGCGACAGTGGCCGTATCGCCCGCTTCCTGCAAACTCGGTTGAATGGCGTGTTGCACAAAGAGGGCAGCCATTGGGTGCCGGACAGCATTAATGCTCAGGGGCTGACATTTAACCCAGCATTCCTGAAAGCCGTAGATCAGTTGAGTTATTTGTCTGATGTGGTGTTTGCCGATGGTGAAGCGGGCATCCGCTTTGAACTGCGCCCCGGAACCGCTAAAGATGTGATGCAAACTGATCTGGTGATCGACAGCCAGAAGCTCAGCTATTACAACCAGTTGCCAGTGTGGAAACGTCTCACCTGGCCCCATGATACCGAAGCACCGGGTGCCAGCCTGAGCTGGATAAGTACGCAGGCCGGTACCCGGCAGTTTGCTGATCTCTCTGGGGCCTGGGGGTGGATCCGTTTACTGGACAAGGCTCAGGTCACACCGTATCAGGGGGTCAACAGCAGCTTTAATCTTACTTGGAAAGCGCCAGATGGCAGGCCGCTGAATTACACCCTACGAACCGAGGCCGGAGAAGGTCCGCTGGCGTTACTGAAACTGCGTAATTTTGTTTTACCGACGCAAATATTCAGCGTGGACGCCACCGGTGGCGCTCAGAAAACGGATACCGCAACAGAAGAGGGATACTGATGGCTACGTTGCACACCTTACTCAGCGCCTGCCATGCCGAACCGCAGGCGCTTTCGCAACCGGTACAGCAGCAGGTCTTGCTCTGGGAAAAATGGTTGGTTCCCATTGCCCCGGACTCACCGGTGGGTGATGACCCCGGTTATGACGATGACTTCCAGCAGATGCGTGAAGAGGTGAACAAACTGTCCGGCGCAGACACCGGTTTGGTCTGTGCACTGGCAGAGAAGCTGTTGACCGGGGTGAGCAAGGATGTGCGCATCGCGACCTACTATATCTGGGCGCGGCTGCACATCGATGGCGAAAGCGGGCTAGCGGATGGTCTGGCCCTGCTAGCTGGATTGATCCAACGTTTTGGTGATGCACTGCATCCGCAACGTGGCAACAGCCGCAAACTGGCACTGGAATGGTTGGCAGGTAGCCGGGTGCTAGATAGCCTGTCACTGTACCCAGAAGTTACAAAAGCTGACTTTGAACGCATTGTGGGTGCATTGGTGTTAACCGAGGAAAGTGTTGGTGGTTGGGATGAATCCACCCGCCCTCAGCTCGCTGCCCTTTACGCGGCATTGGAAAACCGGCTAATGCAGTCCGGCGGCCCTGATGCCGTTATCCCCCAAAACAGCAGTCTCCCTCGTCACGCTGCACCTAATACTCCGGCGTTGAAGGCCGTCACCTCCGGGCGTGATTTGCTCGATCAGGCAAAACTGCTGGCGGGTTTTTTGCGCGACCAGCCGAACGGCTGGTTGTCGGGCCATCATCTGATGAAAAGCATTCGTCTGGACACACTGCATGAACTGCCGCCGCTGGCTGCTGATGGATGTACCCGTCTGGCTCCGCCGAAGCTGGAGAACCGCGCACTGCTGAAACGCCTTTATCTGCAACAAAGCTGGCTGGAGCTGCTCGAGCAAACTGACATCCTGTTTGCTCAGGGCGTCAATCACTTGTGGCTGGATCTCCAGTGGTATACCCATCAGGCACTGATCAAAACAGGTGGGCCGCACGAACGCTGGGCTGACATCATTAAGCAGGATTTGAATGGCCTACTGACCCGCTTGCCGGGGCTCGAAGGTCTGGCATTCAGTGATGGTACGCCTTTTGCTGATGAGGTGTCCTTGCACTGGATAAACCAGCACGTCATGGCCGCCGAAAGTTGGGGCAGTGAATCTGCCGCCTCTGCCAGCACGGCGGGTGATGACGATATTTTGCAACTGGAGCCGGAAGCGCTGGCGCAGGCGGATAGCGAAGGTGTGGAAGCGGCGCTGAACTGGTTGCAGAACCGTCCAGGTGCCCGCACGCCACGCCATCAGTGGCTGATCCGGCTGCTGATGGCACGGGTCGCCGAGCAGTATGGCAAAAATGACATGGCGCTGCATTTACTGGGTGAACTGGAGGGGAATGCTGCCCGGATGACGCTCACCCAATGGGAGCCGGAGTTGCTGTTTGAAGTGAAAGCCCGTCGCCTGAAATTACTGCGCATGAAAGCCAGCCGGACAGAGTCGGACAAATCACGCCTGCATAGCGAGATGGAAAACCTGCTCGCTGGATTAGTTGCCCTCGACCCGGCACGGGCTGCGGTGCTGTGTGGTTAATCGATAACCCTCTCCTGATAAAAAGAAAACGATGAAAGACCTTACCCTGCGTTATTACGACGCCGAAATGCGCTATTTGCGTGATGCGGCGAAAGAGTTTGCCCAAACTCACCCTGACCGGGCAGCTATGTTAGATCTGGATAAGCCTGGTACGCCTGACCCTTACGTGGAACGCCTGTTTGAAGGTTTTGCCTTCTCCATGGGGCGATTGCGCGAAAAGATTGATGACGACCTGCCGGAGTTTACCGAAGGGCTGGTGAGCATGTTGTGGCCGCACTATCTGCGCACCATTCCTTCGCTCTCCATTGTCTCGCTGACCCCGGATGTTCCGGCGATGAAAATGGCCGAAACCGTGCCCATCGGTATGGAAATCTATTCCCGCCCCATCGGGCCGAAAAATACTGTCTGCCAGTACCGTACCACCCGAGAGATGGTACTCAACCCGCTCGCCGTCTCAACCGTGGTGATGGCAACCGAACCAGACGGCCGTTCGGTGCTGCGCCTGCGACTGGCATGTAGCCCGCAAGCTGACTGGTCGCAGGTGGACTTACGTCGCTTGTGTTTTTATCTGGCGGGAGAGGCGGCGGTCAGCAGTGCGTTACATCTGGCACTGACTCGGCGTCAGGCTGCGCTTTATTTGCGGCTGCCCAATCAGGCTGAGCGGATAAAACTGGATGGTTGGTTTTCCCCCGGTGGCTTTGCAGACCACGATCTGCTGTGGCCCAAAGGCGACAGCGCATTTAGCGGCTATCAGCTATTGCTGGAATATTTCACCTTCCGCGAGAAGTTTATGTTCGTGCATCTGAACGGGCTGGAAACCGTGACGCTGCCAGCGGGCATTACCTGGTTTGATATCGAGGTGGTGTTTGATTGCCAGTGGCAAAGTGATCTGCCGGTCAGGAATGACGCGCTTAACCTGCATTGTGTACCGGTGATTAATCTGTTCTCGCTGGAAGCGGATCCGCTGACCATCAATGGACTGGAAAGTGAGTATATGCTGCGCCCGCGCCGCTTGCAGGATGGGCACACCGAAATTTACTCCGTCGACGCCGTGACCGGTTCGCAGCGAACATCCGATGCCACCTATGTTCCTTTTACCAGTTTTCGCCATCGCGGCGGAATGCAGCGACGTCATGCACCGGAACGCTATTTCCATACCCGGGTGAAACGGGGGGTGACCGGGCTGCACGATACCTGGTTGATCCTCGGCGGCCAGCAGTGGGAAGCGGACCGATTGTTTACCCGCGAAGCGGTGTCGCTGAAAATTACCGGTACCAATGGTCAGCTACCGCGTAAAGCATTGCAAAGCACACTGTTGGATCGCTGCGAAGCAGTGTTACAGACGCCGCTGAAAGTGCGCAATCTTTGCAAACCGACGCTGCCGTCTTATCCCCCGGCGGAAGATCACTTCCAGTGGCGAGTATTGAGCCATCTGGGTTCAAGCTATCTCAACCTGATGAGCAGCGCACAAGTGCTGCGTGGGACGCTGGAGCTGTACAACTGGCAGGGGGATGAACTCAATAATCGCCGTCTTGATGCCATTCAACAGGTGCAGCACCACCAGACTCAGCGTTTTGAAAAGGGTTTCCTGTTGCGGGGTATCGACATTGAAGTGACGTTAGATGGCAACGGTTTTACCGGTGAAGGCGACATTCACCTGTTCGGCGAGATGCTTAACCGTTTCTTTGCCCTTTACGCTGACATCCATTTGTTCAATCAGCTCACCCTTATCGTTCAGCCTGCCGGGAAATGTATCCGATGGAAAGAGAATCACAATCAGCGCCTGCCCGGCTAATCGAACAACTGTGGGATAAATTGCCGTATACCCAGTTTTATCGCTTCTGTCAGTTACTGGAGCAAAGCCAGCCAGAGGCTCCCCCGTTGGGCAGCCATTGGCAGGTCAGGCACGATCCGGTGCGTTTTCGCCCCCATCCGGGCATGGGGTTTCCGGCCAGTGAATTTAAACGGGTGGAAATACCCGCGCATGCACACCTGCCGCCGACCATCCGCACTACCTTTATGGGGCTGTATGGTGTGGAGTCGCCGCTGCCTACCGCGTATATCGACGATATTACCCAGCGCAGGGAGGGGTATGAGGCGGTCAGCGACTTTCTGGATATCTTCAATCACCGACTGATCACGCAGTACTACCGCATCTGGCGTAAGTACTCTTATCCGGCCAGCTTTTCTCCCGGCGGTATGGATAAAACGTCTAAGTACCTGTTGAGCCTCTGTGGTCTGGGTATTGAGGGGTGTGCACAGAATATCGCCACACCGGTATCCCGCTTTCTGGCGCTAATCGGCATGATGCGCCTGCCCACGCGGACCAGTGAAGGCATTATTGCGCTGGTTCAGTTGCTGGCACCGGAAACCGATGCCCGTGTGATAGCCCATGACCGCTGCCGTATCCCCTTGCGCAATCCACTGGCCCTGAGCGCACGTCACCCCGTCAGCATGAGTAACAGCCCGGTAATGGGCAGTCACGCGGTGGATGTTAACAGTCAGGTATTACTGCAATTGAAGACGGATAACCCCGATGAAGCCCGCGAGTGGTTGCCCGGCGGGCAATTACACACGGATTTGATGGCGTTATTGCAGGTGTATCTGGGGTCGCGACTGCATGTGCGTTTACAACTGTCGGTGTTACGCGCGTTACTGCCTGATGCGCAACTCTCCTGCCAGCCGAAAAGCACCGGTATTCTGTTAGGCAGAACCGCCGTAATGCGGACACAGCACGTCGCATCAACCGCACCAGCCAACACTGAAATGATCACAATTAATCTGGGCCGCTATCAGCGTGTTCAGGAAAATCTTCACCGAAGGGACACCGATGAATATGGCGATTACCGCTGGTAAAACACCTTTTGCATTACTGATGCTGGTCCTGATATCCACCCTGAGCGGATGTGGACTGACCCAGAAAGTGAGTGACGGCACCGTCGCCGTGACAAAATCCATTTTTTATAAGCAGGTGAAAATACTGCATCTGGATATACAGGCGCGGGATGCGGTAAACAACAACGCGGCCGGGGCCCCGCTGGCCACGGTGGTGCGCATCTATCAGCTACAGGACCGCAAAACGTTTGATGGCACCGATTATCCTTCTTTATTTGCCGAGGACAGCCAGGCCATTAAAGCCGATTTACTTGCTGAAAAAGATATCCGTATTCGTCCGGGGGCTGCGGTGTCCATTGATATGCCGCTGGACGAAAAAGCGCAGTATGTGGCGGTTGCAGCTATGTTTCTGGCACCCGATATCGCTAACAACACCTGGCGAGTGGTGTTGAACCGTGACGACCTCGACCCCGATAAGGCTCGTCAGATTGAACTGAATAATCATGGGATGACACTTTTACCCTTGAAGGATAAGTAATATGCCCCAGCCTTCTCTCTATGAAATGCTGTTCGGCAACGTAGCGGGTGAGCTTGACCTTCATCAGGTGAGCGAAACCAATCAGGTCGTCCTGTCGGTGCTCGACAATATGCAGCGTATTCTTAACTGCCGCGCCGGTACGCTCAGTCATCTGCCGGATTACGGCCTGCCGGACATGAGCAAAATCCTGCAAGGGATGCCCGGCACCGCCCATTCACTGCTGACCACGCTCTCTGACACCTTGCTGAAATATGAGCCACGGTTGAAAAGTCTCAAGGTGGTGGTGCTACCGCAATCCACCCCGGGGCATTTGGAATATGGCATTGATGCCGAGCTAAAAGAGTTCGGGCTGGTGCACTTTGGCACCGCGTTTATGCCGGAAGGGCGAGTGTTGATACGCCATCTTAAACAACAACACTACCTCAATCCGGGTGAGTCATATTGAGCGCTTGTGAATTTAGTATTTTTTAGTGCGTGTAAACATATTATTTTTTAATGGAACAGGTGGGAAGTCATTCTTTCGCCTGCGTTGTAATAAAAAAAGGTGTTTTTAAATGTTGAAAAATAGTTTTTTATTGTCCTCTGTTTTATTTATTTCGTTAAATGCTCACGCGGGTTTCTTTGGCGGTGATGACTTTAAATGTGGACGAGAAGATGCTGTGAAGGCATTGCAGGATTATATTAAGAGTGGAGCAGGGGGACAGTTGCAAAGTAATTATATTACAGATGCTGCACGTTTCTACGGCAAAGACCTTCAGGTATTTCAGGATAAACTCAACGGCATCAGTATTAACGCATCCAATGTATCAACCGCAGGTAATACGGGCAGTGAACTGAACTGTAAGGCAACAATTGTCGTTAATTTACCGGCCGAAACACTTGAAGTCGTGAAAGATAATCCGGTTTATCTGTCCCTGCTGGTGAGCAATGGCGGAACGCTTAATCAAGGCAGCATTGTATGGAATGACTATGCCTATAGTGTCAAACTAGCAGATAATAAAAAAGATATTTCTGTCAGTCGTGTCGAAAATATTATGAAAGCGTTATATCAAACGACGGTTCTCGCCGTAACGAAAGATGACATTATTAGTAGTAATTATAGTGCTAAATTGGATAAAGCTAAAAGGGACTATATGGGCCAGGACGCTTATCTGAATGATGTCTGGAAAAGATTGCCGGACGCGATCAGGTCATCCATGAAAAAAGAGCAGGTTGCTTGGGTGAATGAAAAAGCGCTTAAATGTGGAAAACTTTCTGATGCGGATTCAGCGGCAACACCTTTCCAGAATAGAATTAAAATCTACCAGTGTCAGACAAAAATGACTCAGTAGCGTATCGCCTTTCTCGGTGGGGGCAGGGATTACGATTAATGACTGATTATTAATGGTCAATCTGCGCCCGAAAATTCGGGCGTACATCTCAGTTTCTTGCTCGATATTAATATGGGGTTAG
>NZ_JAZGQA010000134.1:0-12371 GCF_048593855.1 Yersinia sp. 2542 StPb PI | reverse complement strand
CGATGGCAGTGACCCAGATGCGCTATACACCATTGAACATCACCTTTCCGCTGAGAAGTTCGACGTGTTGGAGAAGGCTGCCGTTGAAGCATTCAAGCTGGGTTATGAAGTGACAGATGCTGAAGAGCTGGAAGTGGAAGATGGCTCATTAGTGATGTGTTGTGACGTGATCAGTGAAGTTGCACTAAATGCTGAAATCATTGATGCACAGGTTGAACAACTGATTGCACTGGCCGAAACCTGTGGCGTTAACTACGATGGTTGGGGCACCTACTACGAAGACCCGAACGCCGAAGATGACGAAGAGGGTGATTTCGACGGTGAAGAGTTGGTGGATGAAGACGACGACGGTAAGCGCCACTAAATTACCCTTCGTCCTTGACGCTATAGCGGTGTTAGCTGCACTCACTCACCCGAATCACTGACTTGAGTCAGCTCATCGGGATTTGCTCGTTTGCTGCCTTGCTATAGCGCCAATGACTTTGGGTAATTGCCTTGGTGCTTGACGCTATAGCTGCGTTAGCGGCATTTTCCAGCTAATACTATCAGGGCGCTCGATGCGCCCTGAATAATCACAGTTTTTTCAACATCGTCACTTCGCAGTCCACATGGCCGGTATTGCCCATCGAACAGTTAATATGCTCAAAACCCAGTTTCTCATATAAGCCAATGGCGCTGGTCAGGCTGGCAGTGGTTTCCAGATAGCAGCGACCAAAACCCTGCTGACGAGCAAACGCCAACGCTTGTAACGCTAACTGTTTTGCCAAACCTTTACCGCGTAATATGGGCAGGAAATACATTTTCTGCAATTCACACAGATCGGCTTCGCCACCTGACAACGGTGCTACGCCGCCGCCGCCAGCGATATTACCGTCGACCTCGATCACCCAATAAGCGCTACGTGGCTGACTATATAGCTCAAACAAGTGATCCAGATTAGGATCAGATACGGTATAGCCTTTATCTGCGGTCAAGCCGAATTCAGCCGAAACATCACGGATAACATTGGCGATAGCGAGATTGTCTGCGACAGTGATAGGGCGCACCAGCAGACGGATCGGTGTGGCAGTGGTCATGGCGTATTACTCTATAAACCAATGGGTAATAACATAGTAATAATCTGTAATACCATCTATACCCGTCATACTTCAAGCTGTATGTGCGTTGGTTGCACTCAATAACCCGAATCACTTACTACCAGTAAGCTCATCGGGATGAATGAGCCTCATCCTGCGGGCTGGCATAAATGCTGTTCAAATCGGTTCCCGACCGATTTGTCTCTCGCTTGCCGCCTTCCTACAACTCGAATTATTTAGGGTATGACACTGAATGAATGTAATGATAAAAAAACAGCGGCTAAATAATTAGCTCGCTGTTCTTATCAGGCTGTCGGGACCCGGGTTAATTACAGAGCAGCGATGACTGCCTGCTGCTCAATTAACTTTTGTTTGGCTTCAGCACAGGCCGCCATTCTTTCACGCTCTTTGGCAACTACCGCTTCAGGCGCGCGCGCCACAAAGCCTTCGTTACCCAGTTTGCCTTCGATACGCTCAATCTCGGCTTCCAGTTTTGCGACTTCCTTCGCCAAGCGATCCAGCTCAGTGGCTTTATCGATCAAGCCCGCCATTGGAATCAGCACTTCTGCGCCTTCAACCAGTTTGGTCACCGACACCGGGCCTTTATCACCGTCAGCGAGCAGAGTGAGAGAGGACAAGCGTGCCAGCGACTGGATGAAACTCTGGTTTTCTAACACACGGCGCTGAGCTTCAGCACTGGCTCCACGCAGTATGACTTCCAGCGGCTTACCTGGCGCGATGTTCATCTCTGCACGGATATTACGCACCGCAATGATGGTTTGCTTGATCCACTCCAAATCACTCAGGGCTTTCTCATCGACCTGGCTGGCATCATATTCTGGGAAAGGCTGTAGCATAATGGTATCTGCTGTGATGCCTTTCAGGGTTTTAACCCGCTGCCAGATAGTTTCAGTGATGTAAGGAATGATTGGATGCGCCAGGCGCAGCAATGCTTCCAGAACCTCAATCAGGGTATGACGGGTACCGCGCAGTTCAGCATCAGAACCACTGTTCATCACCGGCTTGGTCAGCTCCAGATACCAGTCACAGAACTGGTTCCAGGTAAACTCATACAAAATACCCGCCGCCAGATCGAAGCGGTAAGTATCCATCGCTTCACGGTAGGCTTTGATGGTCTGATTGAATTCCGCCAGAATCCAGCGGTCAGCCAGTGATAGCACCATTTCGCCGCCGTTCTGCCCGCAATCTTGTCCTTCAGTATTCATCAGCACGAAACGGCTAGCATTCCACAGCTTATTACAGAAGTTACGATAGCCTTCCAGGCGTTTCATGTCCCAGTTGATATCACGGCCGGTAGAGGCCAGCGCTGCCAGCGTAAAGCGCAGGGCATCAGTGCCGTGCGGTTCAATACCATTCGGGAACTGTTTCTCGGTGCGCTTGCGGATTTTTTCCGCCAACTGTGGCTGCATCATGTTACCGGTACGTTTTTCCAGCAACTCTTCCAGTGAAATACCGTCAACCATATCCAGTGGGTCGATGACGTTACCTTTCGACTTGGACATTTTCTGCCCTTCGTCATCGCGAATAAGACCGGTCATATAGACGGTCTTAAACGGCACCTGCGGCTTACCATTTTCATCTTTCATAAAGTGCATGGTCATCATGATCATGCGAGCAATCCAGAAGAAAATAATGTCGAAACCACTGACCACAACACTGGTCGGGTGGAAGGTTTTCAACGCATCGGTTTGCTCAGGCCAGCCCAATGTGGAGAATGTCCACAGACCGGATGAGAACCAGGTATCCAGCACGTCTTCGTCTTGACGCAATGCCACGTCTGCGCCCAGATTGTTTTCGCGGCGCACTTCAGCTTCATCGCGGCCGACGTACACTTTACCTTGCTCGTCATACCAGGCCGGAATACGGTGGCCCCACCACAGTTGGCGAGAGATACACCAATCCTGAATGTCGCGCATCCATGAGTAATACATGTTTTCGTACTGCTTAGGCACGAACTGAATTTCACCGTTTTCTACCGCTTCAATGGCAACTTTAGCCAGCGGTGCTGTGCGTACATACCATTGGTCGGTCAGCATCGGCTCGATAACCACGCCGCCACGGTCGCCATAAGGCACCGTCAGGTCGTGCGGTTTAACCTCTTCCAGCAGGCCAAGTTTATCAAATTCAGCGACGACAGCTTTACGGGCAGCAAAACGTTCCAGACCCTGGAATTGTTCTGGGATTGCACCGCTGCAAGCATCGGTAGCTTCACCGTTAGTATCAAACACTTCAGCTTCAGCACGGATATCACCGTCGAAAGTCAGAATGTTGATCATCGGCAGGGCGTGACGTTTACCTACTTCATAGTCATTAAAGTCGTGCGCTGGGGTGATTTTCACGCAACCGGTGCCTTTTTCCATATCGGCGTGTTCATCACCGAGGATCGGAATACGGCGGCCAACTAACGGCAGGTAAACTTCTTTACCGATCAGATCTTTATAGCGCGGATCTTCCGGGTTCACTGCAACACCGGTATCACCCAATACGGTTTCCGGGCGAGTGGTGGCGACCACCAGATAATCTTTACCTTCGGCGGTTTTGGCACCATCGGCTAGCGGATAACGCAGATGCCACATGGAACCTTTGGATTCGCGGTTTTCTACTTCCAGATCAGAAATAGCGGTGCGTAGTTTTGGATCCCAATTCACCAGGCGCTTGCCACGGTAAATCAGATCTTCTTGGTGCAGGCGAACAAACACTTCTTTAACCGCATTAGACAGGCCATCGTCCATGGTGAAACGCTCACGTTCCCAATCCACGGAGTTACCCAGACGGCGCATCTGGCGAGTGATGGTGCCGCCGGACTCGCCTTTCCACTGCCAGATTTTATCGATAAACGCATCGCGGCCATAATCGTGGCGGGTTTTGCCTTCTTCTGCGGCAATCTTACGCTCAACCACCATTTGGGTTGCGATACCGGCATGGTCGGTACCCGCCTGCCAGAGGGTATTTTTCCCCTGCATGCGCTGGTAGCGAATCAAGGTATCCATAATCGTCTGCTGGAAAGCATGGCCCATGTGCAAGCTGCCGGTTACGTTTGGCGGCGGGATCATGATGCAATAGCTTTCTTTACTGGTATCGCCGTTCGGTTTGAAATAGCCCTGTTTTTCCCAGTGTTCATACAGCGGCTGTTCGATTTCTTGCGGGCTGTATGTTTTATCGAGGGACGGCTCAGTTTTGTCGATATTAGAAGGTGTGTTTTCCATTTTCTTTTTATTTCAATTAGTTGGCGGCGTTGCCGTAGTCAAGTGGAAGCCGACGCTGCGATAAGACTTATATCGGTCGCGCGCCAACTGTTTCAAATTTTCTTCGTAAGGGACGAAGTCTACCACTTCATGGAAAGCGGTGGCAAAACCTGCGAACTCTGGCAGCAGGCTGATAAGCAGGTCGCGGGGTGAATTACCGCGCCGTTCCGGCCAGGCAAGTTCGACTGGCGCGCCATATTTTGGCCCTTCACCGGCCAGATTGTGTGGCACAAATTGGTCTGGTGCTCGTTGCCACAGGGCTTCATCCAGCCGCTGAGCCTGTTCCTGACTTTCACAGGCGATTAGCACCCGTTTGCCCGCCCGCCAATGGACAGCTGCAACTTCGCAGGCCAACGCCTCATGAGCACGTAGTTCACCGGCGGGCGTGTCGTGTTCGAGCAGGTAAAAGGTGGCGTTTTTCATAGGTTCTCAGCACCCTTGGTCCTTGACGCCGCAGGGGTGTTGGCTGCACTCACTCACCCGAATCACTTGACTGTGTAAGCTCATCGGGATGAGTTCGTTTGCCGCCTACCTGCAACCCCAATGAGCTTGGGTGTATATCAAATGGAATATATCAAACGATTAATCGTCGCCGTTTAGTCCTGCACGATTTAGCAGGAACTGAGACAACAACGCGACCGGACGGCCTGTTGCACCTTTGTTCTTACCTGAACGCCATGCAGTGCCAGCGATATCCAGATGCGCCCAGCTATATTTACGGGTAAAGCGCGACAAGAAGCAGCCTGCGGTAATGGCTCCACCAGCACGGCCACCAATATTTGCCATATCGGCAAAATTGGAGTCCAGTTGCTCGGCGTATTCATCACCCAGCGGCAAGCGCCATGCACGGTCACCGGCTTGTTCGGACGCCCCAATCAGCTCATGAGCCAATGGATTATGATTCGACATCAAACCGGTAATGTGGTGCCCTAATGCCACCACACACGCGCCGGTCAGTGTCGCGATATCAATCACCAGTTCTGGATCAAAACGCTCAACGTAGGTCAGCGCATCGCACAGTACCAAACGGCCTTCCGCATCGGTATTCAACACTTCGACTGTTTGGCCGGACATGGTGGTTAGAATATCACCAGGGCGATAAGCACGGCCACCCGGCATATTCTCACAACCCGCCAATACACCAATTACGTTCAACGGCAATTGCAGCTCAGCCACCACCCGCATCACGCCATAAACGGTTGCTGCACCGCACATGTCGTATTTCATCTCGTCCATGCCTTCGGCCGGTTTGATGGAAATACCACCAGAGTCGAAGGTCAGCCCCTTGCCTACCAGCACAATTGGCTTAGCGTCAGGGTTCGGATTACCCTTATATTCTATCACCGACATCAATGATTCATTCTGCGAACCATGGCCAACAGCCAGATAAGAGTGCATTCCCAGCTCTTTCATCTGTTGCTCGCCAATAACGCGAGTAATGATGTTGGTGCTAAACGCATCGGCCAGTTGGCGCGCCTGAGACGCCAGATACGCGGCGTTACAGATGTTGGGTGGCATATTGCCCAAGTCTTTAGCGGCTTTGATACCAGATGCCACAGCCAGACCGTGCTGTATTGCGCGCTCACCGCTGGTCAATTCGCGGCGGGTTGGCACATTGAACACCATTTTACGCAACGGGCGGCGAGGCTCGGTTTTATTACTTTTAAGTTGATCGAAGGTGTAAAGCGTTTCTTTGGCTGTTTCTACCGCCTGACGCACCTTCCAATAAGTATTGCGGCCTTTAACATGCAGTTCAGTCAGGAAGCAGACTGCCTCCATTGAACCGGTGTCATTAAGGGTATTGATGGTCTTCTGGATCACTTGCTTGTACTGGCGTTCATCAAGCTCACGCTCTTTACCACAACCAATTAACAAGATGCGCTCGGAGAGAATATTCGGCACATGGTGCAGTAACAGCGTCTGCCCGACTTTGCCTTCAAGTTCACCACGGCGCAATAAAGCGCTGATGTAGCCATCACTAATTTTGTCGAGTTGTTCGGCAATTGGAGATAGACGACGAGGTTCGAAAACGCCGACTACAATACAGGCACTGCGCTGTTTTTCCGGGCTGCCGCTCTTTACACTGAACTCCATGCACTCTCCTGAATCTTAAAGACAAAGGCGGAAGCTGCCGCTAGAATGTAGCGCTCCGCAACGATCTCTCTCCGTTGTGTTAACGACGTGTGTTAACCTTAACGGCATAAGTTGTTTTGTTTTGGCGACTATAAGCATGTTCCTATAGGACACCTAAACGCTAGATGCTGTAATACTATTTTAGCTGTGAAGGTTGCCATATGATGAGAATAAATGGCGGATTAACGATGAAACTATCGATTTTCCTGCAAAAAGACAAGTTTTCACAGGCGTATTAGCGTGATCATCATTAGATATCTGGTACGGGAAACACTTAAGAGCCAAATTGCGATTCTGTTCATCCTGCTATTAATCTTCTTTAGTCAGAAGTTAGTACGGATATTAGGCGCTGCGGTCGATGGTGAAATACCGACAAACCTGGTTTTATCCCTTTTGGGGCTCGGTGTGCCGGAAATGGCACAACTTATCCTGCCATTGAGCTTATTCCTTGGCCTGCTGATGACGTTGGGCAAATTGTACACGGAGAGTGAAATCACCGTGATGCATGCCTGCGGCATGGGCAAAAAATCCCTCATAATGGCTGCATTGATTCTGGCGCTGGTGACTTCTGCTCTGGCGGCGGTTAATACCATCTGGCTTGGTCCGTGGTCTTCTAAACATCAAGATGAAGTATTGAACGACGCCCGCGCTAACCCAAGCCTGGCCGCTTTGGCCGGTGGGCAGTTTAAGTCTTCAACCGATGGCAATTCAGCCTTATTTATCGGTAATGTGACAGGCAAAGAGTTTAACCGTGTATTTTTGGCACAATTGCGGCCAAACGGTAATCAACGCCCCTCTGTGGTTGTGGCAGATAGCGGCCATATGACCGAACGGCCAGATGGCTCACAAGTGGTTATTTTAAACAAAGGTACCCGCTATGAAGGCACCGCGTTGTTGCGCGATTTCCGCATCACTGATTTTGTTGATTACCAAGCAATAATCGGCCATCAGGAAGTGCAACAAAACAACAATGTGGCTGAACAGATGAGCATGAAACAGCTATGGCGTGCAAATGAACCCGATGCCCGCGCAGAGTTTCATTGGCGTCTGACACTGATTGTATCGGTGATTATCATGGCGTTGTTGGTGGTGCCACTGAGTGTTGTCAATCCACGTCAGGGGCGAGTGCTGAGCATGTTGCCGGCAATGTTGCTGTATTTGATTTTCTTCCTGTTACAAAGCTCCCTGCGCTCTAATGCAGGTAACGGCAAGCTGGACCCACTTGTCTGGATGTGGACCGTAAACGGTGCATATCTGGCGGTTGCGGTGGTATTGAACCTGTGGGATGGCCTGCCGGCTCGTAAGTTACGTGCGCGATTGAGAGGTGCTGCCTGATGTTTGGTGTATTAGACCGTTATATCGGACGGACTATCCTCAATACCATTTTGATGACGTTATTCATGCTGGTATCGCTCTCTGGCATCATCAAGTTTGTCGATCAGCTACGTAAAGTCGGGCAGGGTGACTACTCAGCAGTTTCCGCTGGCATGTACACCCTACTGAGTATCCCTAAGGATATTGAGATCTTTTTCCCGATGGCGGCGCTATTAGGCGCATTGCTGGGTCTTGGGTCATTAGCGACTCGCAGTGAACTGGTGGTGATGCAGGCATCAGGTTTTACCCGCATGCAAATCGCTGCGTCGGTGATGAAAACCGCGATTCCGCTGGTATTGTTGACAATGGCGATCGGCGAGTGGGTTGCGCCTCAAGGTGAGCAGATGGCGCGTAATTTCCGCGCTCAGCAGATGTATGGCGGTTCACTCTTATCAACGCAATCGGGTCTGTGGGCGAAAGACGGTTCTGACTTTATCTATATCCAGCGGGTATCGGGTGACAATGAACTGACCGGGGTTAACATTTATCATTTTGATAAACAAGATCGCCTGCTTTCGGTGCGTTACGCCGCAACAGCCACTTATGACGACAATATTTGGCGTTTATCGCAGGTTGATGAATCTGATCTTACCAATCCTAAGCAAGTGACTGGTTCTCAGACCTTGACTGGCGAGTGGAAAACCAATCTGACCCCAGAGAAACTGGGGGTGGTTGCGATGAATCCCGACTCGCTCTCCATTCGTGGTTTATACGATTACAGTAAGTACCTGCGGCAAAGTGGGCAGGAATCGAGCCGTTACGAGTTGAACATGTGGGGCAAGATATTCGCACCATTCTCAGTCGCGGTAATGATGCTAATGGCGTTGTCATTTATTTTTGGCCCATTACGTAGTGTACCGATGGGGGTTCGGGTGGTTACCGGTATCTTCTTCGGCTTTGTTTTCTACGTACTGGATCAGATTTTTGGTCCACTTAGTTTGGTTTACAGCATTCCACCGGTCATCGGTGCACTGTTGCCGAGTATACTTTTCCTCCTAATCAGTGTTTATTTGCTGCTAAAACGGCGTTGATGGCGTTTTTTTCGACACTTAGACTAAACTTGGTGGGATAACAGTTGCATGCAGATCATTGCTAGGTATAATTCACCTCGTTCTCCGCATACTACTTCAGTGCCGAAGTGGCGAAATCGGTAGACGCAGTTGACTCAAAATCAACCGCCGCGAGGCATGCCGGTTCGATTCCGGCCTTCGGCACCATTAGTATGTAAAGAGACGTCTACGGACGTCTTTTTTTATGTCTAAAATCCAGTCCCCGCAACGCTCTTCTCGCTTTTTCACTCAACATAAGTCAACCTGATTCAATCTACATCAACTTACTGATGTGGGTACAATTGCGGGTATATCCCGGTTCGATAATGTTTGTACCCACGCAGAACCCTTGAAAGGATACTCAACATGGCTCTGAGTGATGTGAAGGTTCGTACAGCCAAGCCTGAAGCAAAAGCCTATAAACTTACCGACGGCGAAGGCATGGTGTTACTGGTTCACCCTAACGGCTCGAAATACTGGCGGCTACGCTATCGCTTTGGTGGTAAAGAGAAGATGCTGGCGCTGGGGAAGTACCCTGAAATATCGTTGGCTGATGCCAGGGCACGGCGTGACGAAGCTCGTAAGCTGTTAGCTAACGGTGTGGACCCAAGTGAGAGCAAGAAAGCCGTTAAGGTAGAGCAGGAGCAAGAAGCGATAACTTTTGAAGTGGTAGCCAGAGAGTGGCATGCCAGTAATCGTCAATGGTCAGAAGCTCACAGTGCTCGAGTGCTCAAAAGCTTAGAGGACAATCTCTTTCAAGCCATAGGCAAACGGAATATTGCAGACCTCGGAACCCGTGATCTTTTGCCTCCAATCAAAGCCGTAGAGATGTCTGGACGTCTTGAAGTGGCTTCCCGCCTGCAACAACGAACCACAGCAATAATGCGCTATGCGGTACAAAGCGGTTTAATTGATTACAACCCCGCGCAGGAGATGGCTGGTGCCGTTGCTACCGGTAAAAGAAAACACCGTGCTGCACTTGAATTAAACCGTGTTTCAGAGTTACTTCATCGCATCGACTACTACAGTGGCAGGCCATTAACCCGGTTGGCGGTAGAGTTGACTTTATTGGTCTTTATCCGTTCCAGTGAATTACGCTTTGCCCGTTGGTCAGAAGTTGATTTTGAAACCGCCATGTGGACCATCCCTGGAGAACGAGAACCATTGGAAGGTGTGAAGCATTCACATCGAGGTTCAAAAATGCGCACTCCCCATCTTGTCCCCTTATCCCGCCAAGCTCTCGCCATTCTGGAAAAGATCAAAAGCATGAATGGAAACCGTGAACTGATCTTCGTTGGCGATCATGATCCACATAAACCCATGAGTGAGAACACGGTGAACAAGGCTCTACGAGTTATGGGATATGACACGAAGGTCGAGGTTTGTGGGCATGGCTTCAGGACGATGGCTTGTAGTTCATTGATTGAGTCGGGATTGTGGTCGAGGGATGCAGTAGAACGACAGATGAGCCATCAGGAACGTAACTCTGTGCGTGCGGCTTATATTCATAAGGCCGAGCACTTAGATGAACGTAGACTGATGATTCAGTGGTGGGCTGATTACTTGGATGCGAATCGGGACAAAGGGGTTAGTCCGTTTGACTATGCCAAGTCAACTTCGGGAAAACCATTCGGAAGGTTATAGCTATCTGATTGTAATAGTTTTTAAGGTTGGGGTGCTGTTTCGAGCTTGACATGTTTTTTGTAATTTTTACAAATTACCAAAAAAGAATTGACGCCATGCCAATCTCGATGTTTAATAGCTTTAACTTCAGTCATGGTAATTATTGAAAATTACCATAATTGAAGATGAGTGGGAAAGTTCTTGGCGGAATGCCCACAAAGCTAAAATTCGAAAGCGAGGGTTTAAACATGGCGACAATTAATCAATGGGCTGAAATTAATGCTAACTACGATGATACTTTACTTCTTGGGAACGGTGCAAGCATCGCTGTAAATCCCGATTTTGCCTATCGTAGTTTATGCGAGAAGTTGGCAGAACTTAGTAGTGATGGGCAGCTGACAGCTTTGTTCGAACAATTTGAAACGCAAGATTTTGAGCTGATCCTGCATCGGTTGTGGATTGCTACACAAGTAAACCAACAGCTAGGTGTGGCTGAAAATGCAACAACAGAGAAGTATAAGCTGCTCAGAAATTTGCTAATAGAGTGTGTTAGCCAAAACCATCCTGAGCACTGTGAGGTGTCGGATAAGTTGGCAAAAATCCGTACTTTTATTGGCGAGTTCAAGACAGTTCTTTCACTAAATTACGATCTAATTGTGTACTGGGCATCTTTGCTTGTAGATACAACTACTGGAAAATTAAAGGATTGCTTCATCAACCGTTTGTTCAATGAACAATTTGATTGGAGTGATTTTAGAGATTTACATTGGAAAGATCGTGCAGGAGGGTATAACGCTACATGCTTAGTGTTCTATCCACATGGTTCTCTAATTTTGGCCCAAGACTTCAGTGGTCAAGAGTTCAAGCTACATACGGCTCCTCACGGTGACGGAAATTATCTTCAGCAAATATCACAACACTGGGATTCTGGAGTAGTAACGCCGGTTTTTGTTTCTGAAGGGACAAGTAAGCAGAAACTTAGCGCCATCGCTCGTAGCCGATATCTTGACACTGTTTACCGAGAAGTTTTGCCAGAGAAGAAAGAAAGCATCGTCATCTATGGTTGGAGCATGGGAGAGAATGACTCACACATACTTGAAGCGTTAAGAAAGAGCCAACCATCCAGAATAGCAATTTCAGTTTATAGGCCTGATATTCCGGATTGCGATGCAATGGAGAGACATTTAAAAACCGTATTTGGTCAAAACTTAATTGTCGACTTCTTTGACAGTGAGAGCGCTGACTGCTGGTGTAACTAACTATAACGTTGTGGGGGGAGCCCCCTTTAACGAGGATGAAAATGGAAAAAATCGTCTATAGCGACATCGCAAATTTTATCCCCGGAGTTAACTTATCACGCATAGAGTCGGAAGAATCAGGTAAAGAGTATCGTTTTTATACAGCACAACTGCACCAGGACGACGATTGGCAACCTGAAGTGATGGTTTCGGATAAAGAACAGGTGGTTAAAAGTTCCTCGTTACTAAAAGTGACAAGCGAAAATGATGTCATCATCAACCTAGCTAATGCTAAAGCGGTTCTTGTTAAGAAGGTTCATGCAGGGCGGATATTGGGCAATAACTTTGTTAAGGTCGAGTTGGATGAAAGCAGAGTCTCTCCATTATTCTGGATTTGGCATTTCAATGAGAGCAAAGTCATAGCCCAACAAAAATCATCCATTCTACAGGGGTCAACTGTACCTAAGTTAAATCTACAAATGGTTCGTCAATTTGTACTCGATTTGCCTGGACTACAAAAGCAACAGGCGATAGGTAAGTTGTATCTTCATCTTAGGATGAAGGATTACTATCAGTACCAATTAATGAAAATAAAGCAACAATATTTTTTTG
>NZ_JAZGQA010000133.1:0-12429 GCF_048593855.1 Yersinia sp. 2542 StPb PI | reverse complement strand
AGAATGCCAGTAACCAAACTATTAAAACACTTCTACAATTTAACTCATTATTTTATATGCATTATTTTTATAACTATTTGAATGTTTGTCATATACGATTTTGACCTAAGAAAAATAGGCTCAGCTAAAATGGCTAGAGTCTATTTTCCAAGATGAATTTAATTCACATAAAGTGAGATGTTCAGCGCAGATTAGTCACAACGTTGTAAGCCGCGATCGAGTTTAGTTAAAAACTCATAACCATTATCAGTAATGAGAATCATATCCTCTAACATAATCGAACCGATCCCAATACCGTAATAGGGTGTTTCAAGGCTTAACACCATCCCAGGCTGGAACGTTTCAGTCGCTAATGTACTGATGAAAGGTGCTTCTTCTAATCCCAAAAATACACCATCACCGTGCCCTAGATGACCACGATTATAATGTGGCAAGCCCGATTTTTTAATGACGTCCATGGTGGAATCAAAAACATCTTTTAATTTAACCCCCGGTGCCACCCTTGAGAGCATATGTTCATGACCGATTCTAATGGTGTCATATATCTGCTTTGCTAGTGGGTCCGGCTCCCCCAGAACAAAAGTTCGCGCCAGATCGGCCCCATAACCTGCAACATCCACACCGCAGTCAAACTTAATTAAGTCTCCCGGCTTAGCTGGGGCGTCATCCGCCAGCATTTTAGGCGAGAAGTTATCACCAACCGAAATAAGATTGAAACGGGAGAAGTTCGTTTCCGGAAACGTCATTACTGCGGCTTTGAATGCCGCCGTCAATTGTGCCGCAGTACAACCGACGCGAATTTCTTTCGCTGCACGGGCAATACCAAACTCGGTTATCTCAGCACTTTTACGCAGATGTTCAATCTCCCACGGGCTTTTGATCATCCTGATTTCATTAAATAATGGCGTTGAATCAACCAATTTCAGCCCTGGCGCTACTTTGTCCAGAACACCTTTTCCCCCGTTAGACATGGCATGTAATTCAATGGCAATGGTCTTACCCAGCACCCCGGCGTCCTCAAGCGCTGCTTTGACTAAACTAAAAACAGCTTCAACTGGCGGGCCAATCGGCCGCTCACGCTTGGTCTGATGATTAAGGGGATTGCGTGGGTCATCGACATCGACCCACACCGGAAAGGTTTTTAGCACCATATTCGGCATATCAAAGTGGGCACTGGCTGCCTCAAACTCATTCATGATGATTTGCGAAGGAATTGCTGCATCACGGAACATAATCGCCACCGCCGCACCGGTATGGCGGAAGGTATACATAAAGAAGCTGGCGAACCCAGTGAGATAGTAGAAATTATCACAAACGGTGACCACCAGAGCATCAAGCCCTTCTCGCTCCATTACCGTACGGGCTTTGCGACTTACCGCGTCTAAATGCGCAATCTTTTCTTTATTCACCAAACTTTCCTTCAAGGCTTATTTTATCTGTGATCTGAATAATATACCTAAAGTCATTGAAGTTGCAGGTGCAGAGCTAAGACAATTTGTTACCGACTAATCAATCGTGTAATTCACCGACATCACTCCTTTTTTCTCCGAAATGGACTGAACAATAACCTTTCCCACATCGCGCAGCGAACTAACATGGGTACCGCCACAGGCATACGCGGGCAATTCACCAAATCCGATTTCGCGAAAATCACCCTGGATCAACGTCTGTCGGGCTAAATCCTGATGAATAAACTGCTCTAAAGCTATCTGAACAATATTAATATCAATTGGATGCGGATTTTCAGTCGGTTTAAATGAGACTCGGCCCTCACCCGGCCAGTGATGTGCCTTTATTGGCAACCAGCCATAACTTTCGCCAATATTGCCAATGATATGCCCAGCGGAATGCATGCGTGCATTCAGAATACGCCGGTCACTGTCGATACACGCAGGTTGTATCCCTAATGCAACGGGCAGCGCCACATAATGAACTAATTGATGTTGCACCACCACCACATGTAATACCGGGCTGCCGCCAATCGTACCGGTATCGCAAGGTTGCCCACCGCCTTGCGGATGGAAAATAGTAGCCTGCAATATTAAAGCAAATCGCTCACCATCAGGAGTACAACTCAGGACATTTACATCCGTAGCCAGCGTATCGTTATCAAAAAATAGACGAGTAGTCACAATCATTATCCTTTTATCATTTCCATTATGATTATATTAATGCCAGTCTATTGTGATAATCCGTCATAACCTCAAAGGACTGTTGCGCTGTGAGCACAAATATGGCTCTGACTCTGCTAAGCGAAATGGCTATTTTCGTTAAAGTGGTAGAAACCGGTAGTTTCTCGGCAGTTGCACGCCAGTTAGGCGTTTCACCTTCAGCAATCAGCCGTAGCGTCAGCCGACTCGAAAAAGCGCTGGCTACGCGCTTATTGCAACGAACTACGCGTAAATTGCGATTGAGCGAAAGTGGCGAAGAGGTTTTTAAACGCTGTCATGCGATGCTTAGTGCAGCCAATTCAGTGATGGAAGTCAGTGGCCAGTACAATCTGGAACCGGAAGGGCTTATTCGTATCAGTGTACCAAAAGCAGTTGGCCGTTTTGTCGTTCACCCGCATATCCCTGAATTCTTGCGCCGCCACAGTAAAATAGATGTACAACTGATCTTAGATGACCGCTACGTTGATTTAATTGATGAAAATATCGATTTGGCAATTCGTATTACTGACCAACCCCCTGCTGGAATGATTGGCCGGCAATTGATGGCTATCGAACATTTGTTGTGCGCCACACCCGAATATCTCGCCACCCATGAGGTTCCCCTGCATCCGCATGATTTAGTGCACCATAGCTGTATTTATCTCGGAGAGACGCCGGGAGACGCCCGCTGGAAATTCCGTCAAGGTAGCAAAGCGGTAACTGTCGCGGTACGGGGCCGCTACGCAGCTAACCATACCGGTGTCAGGCTAGATGCTGTCTTGCAGCATATAGGTATCGGCAGCCTACCTTATTTTACGGCCAGAACAGCATTGCAACAGGGACTGATAGTACCGGTATTACCAGAATGGCGCTTTATCAGTTCGTACAGCGGTGGCTTATGGTTACTCTACCCGCCAACCCGCTATTTACCCCCCAAGCTGCGCGTATTTATTGATTATATTGTCGGTTGTTTGCGTAAAGAACCCAACTTACCCCCCGCGGCGGTTAAATTACCCGCGATTTAATATGCTGTATTAAACCCAACTAAGTCGCAGGTTGGGTACCTGGGGTGCAATTACCGTTTTTTCGCCAATAATGTCGCAAAGCGCAGTTTTATCCGATTACCTTCGGCGTCGGTCTTATGTAATTGCCCAACATCTTCGTTGTACTTAATAATATCCCAATCTTTATAGTAATGGCTTAACTCACCCGACTTTAATGTAAAAGAGAACGGCACAGTACAAGGGAAGTCATCCGTAGACATGGCAGAGATAATCAAATTATAACCACCGGACAAGGTACACTCCTGCATATTATTAATAATAGAGGGAATTCTTTCCGGTTGTAGGAACATCAGGACCACAGTCGATAGAATAAAATCATAGCGGTTGTCCACACTGGCTTCATTAATATTGTAAGTGCTGGCGGTAATATTTTGCAGATTTTCCTGTACTATAATCTGCTGTAAATTATGGATACTATCGCTATTTTTGTCTACCGCCGTGACATCAAAACCCAATAAATTCAAATACAAAGAATTACGACCAGAACCACAGCCTAAATCTAATGCTTTACCCGGTTTAACCATTTTCACGGCTTCAATGACTTCAGAGTGCGTCGGGGTTAAATTGTATTTTTTATGATAAAAATCTTCTGCCGTGCAATAGAAACTGAGTTGGCATTGCAGGTCATCTGAACAAGCGGCAATACGGTGCCAGACTTGGGGTTCTATAAAGGGCGGCTGCTGCTCACAAGAGAAGCTATGCCTCGCCAAAGTATTCCCCGCTTCATCGAGGATCAGAAAATCCATCTCCCCGTTTAGAATGGTCAGTTTGGCCCAAGTGCCTGCCTTGGTATTGTGTTTTTCCCGGAACATCGCCGGTACAGCGGTACTATTCCAGACAGGTAACTCTTTATAACACAGCAGTGCTGATGTATTTTCCATACTGACATTCCTCAGATAACTTAAAGATGCATTTAATATGCAACATATAATACAGCATTAACATTATCAAATGAAGCCGTCGGAACAAACAAATTCGGCACGAGATTTGGTTTATTTAAATCAGTCAACAAATTGAAATAAAAGATAATATTGCATCAAGGCATTGTGCGTTTAATCGTTTTTAAGTTTTCGATATGGTCGGCCAGTTTTTGAATGTCGTCATCCGTCAGATGTGCTTTGGCCTTATTGCCCCGGCCAACAATCTTGCCATCGCGGCGAGCAGTTAGACCATCAACAATTTCATCACGCGATAACGATATCAGTGGCGGTGCTTTATCCAAGCCTTTGCGATCAGCCGAACGCCCATGGCAACTTGAACAGGTTTGTTTATAAATATGCTCACCGTCAGTGGCTGCCTGAGCCGTGACACTGAGTAGCAGGACACCCACGGTTAACAACAGCACTGCTTTCATTATGCACCCGCCGCCCATTGTTGGAACAACGTAACCAGCGCCTGCTCATTACGCGCGCCCTGATGCAATTGCGTCACTTTACCACTGCGGTCAATCAGAAAAGAAGTCGGGGTGCCAATAACCTGGTAGCGTTCTTGTGTGATACCTAATTGATCACGAATAACCGGATAACTAATATTCCGCTGTGCCAACACCGGATTGATATCCACCTGTTCAGGATCGGTGTTAATCGCCACAACCACGATATCATCCCGATATTCCTGACTCAGTTTATCCAGTGCCGCCATTTCAGCCAGACAACCGCCACAGCTAGCTGACCAGAAATTGAGGTACACCTGCTTACCTTTCCATTGATCAAGTGCCACCGGCTTGCCTTTTAGGTCATAAGCTGCCAATTGCGGGGCCGCTTCACCCATCACCAACTCTTCTTGTTTACACGCGCTAAGTAGCAATAACACACCACACATGCCGATAACTTTTAACCGATTACGCCACATGATGACGGCTCTCTTCATTAAGATATTTACCGTGCTGGAGCCGGATTATCCGATCAGCAACACACCCTAAATCTGGATTGTGGGTAACCATGACAATGGTTCTACCCTGACGATGAATATGGTTTAGCAGATCCAGCACCCGCTGTTCATTCTCTTCATCAAGATTACCGGTCGGTTCATCAGCAAAAATGATAGGAGGCTGATTAACAAGCGCACGTGCAATACACACTCGCTGTTGCTCACCACCAGAGAGTTGGCTAGGCAGATGCCCCATACGTGGTGTCATCCCGACCTGTTCTAAAACCTGCCGCGCGGCGTCTTCATCAACCACACTGTGATAATGCTGCGCTAACATAATGTTCTCTAACGCAGTCAGGTAAGGAATCAGGTGAAATTGTTGAAAAACCAGCCCTATCTTGTCAGCCCGAAACTGCCGGCGGCCTTCTTCGTCTAAGCCTGCGGCATCAATACCGTCAAGTAACACCTGCCCTTCGCTAACGGTATCCAGACAGGTCAGGATATTCATTAATGTTGTTTTACCTGAGCCGGACGCCCCCATAATCGCGACAAACTCACCACGATTAATGCGAATATTAATGTCTTCCAGAGCTGTAACTTGACCAAAACGCTTATATAAATGTCGGGTTTCAATGACGGCATCCGCGGTGTATTCAGGTTTCACCCGTGTTAATGGCGATGTCATTTGCTACTCTCCTTTCAGGACTTTAGCGGGTTCGATATGAATAGCCCGACGGGTGGGAACAATGGCCGCCACGGCGGCGACTAACAATGACAATATCAGGGTCAATGGCAGTACTGGTGCTCGCAAAGCGATTGCCGCACTGAACACCGTCTGGCCCAATACTTGCGCCAACACATAGCCAAGCAAAGCACCGCAGACTGCGGCAGCCAGCGATATGATCAGTGTTTCAGTCAGCATCTGACGAATAATATCGGCACCACTGGCACCCAATGCTTTTTGCAAGGCGAACTCTTTTGAACGCTCACCCACTATCGCCATTAAGGTGGTGTTAACGCACAGTGATGACAAAATGAGGATCACCACCGAGACCAGCCCCATCAGCCCTTTTATTTTATCAAGCACCTGCCCTTCAGAAGCCGAGACCTTACGGATTGGCCGAATTTCAAGATCGGGATATTGCTCACGCAGGCGGCTGGCAAATGTTTCAACCTGCCCCACATCATTACTGACGCTAAGGAGCGCATTGCTGATATGCCCCGGTTGATTGAGCCATTTTTGCGCCAGTTCAAGATTGACGATTAACATGTTATCCGTGGCGTCACCCGCTTCAACAATACCTTTGACCTGAAGACGCTGGCGAGTCGCTCCATTCACCAATGTAATGGTATCGCCTACTTTGACGTGCAAGCGTTCGGCAAGTTTGACACCAATCATGGCATTGCGATCATCAAAACTGACGCCGATCCAGTTGCCGGTGACTTGCCAGTAGGGAACGAGCTGTTGTAGGGATTCAAACCATACCCCCATCAGCACCACTTTTTCCAATTCGGTGCGGGCCATACCATAAATATAGGGGCTGGAAGCATTGATAAGCCCTTTTGGTGCCGCATCTATAATTGGCTGAAATCGCTGTTGTTCAAAAGAGTTACCATGCCCTGGGCCGATATAGAAATTGGCACCAAAGGTTCGTAACTCCTGACTCATCTTGGCATTAATATCGAAATAAACTGCTGACATTGCGGTGACAATCGCTGCACCAACAGTGAGTGCGGCAAATACCACACTGACCCGTTGCATCCGCAGGCGCAGTGCACGTAATACCAATCGCCAGAACATACTATTACTGCCTTTATGCTGAATTGCCCGATGATTAACGGCCATAAAGCACCTCCACCGGATAGAGACTGGCAATACGCCGGGCAGGGAACCAGGTACCTATGACGGCAATCAACACGGATATCACCAGCACACAGGGCACCACCATCCAGGCAAAACTGAGCGGAGCGCCAAACAACATCAGGCCAATGGTTTTTGCCAAGCCCCAGCCAGCCAAACAGCCTGCCAGACCACCAATCAAGCCACTGATTGCTGCTTCAAGATAAAACAGCATCAAAATTTGCCACTGACGCGCCCCCAATGCTTTCATCAAACCAATCTCTTTAGCGCGTTCCATAATCGTGCTGGTCATCAGCGATGCAATCCCCATTGCCGCAGCAATCAACGCCGCCAGTGTAACCACCGCCAACAGCAGTTGTATCTTTTCAATCACCACCCCTTCAGATGCAGCAACTTGCCAAATTGGCCGCACCACGGAGCCAGAAATAGCCTCTTCCAATTGGTGTGCAATTGAAGAAACATAGGCGGTGCAATACCACAGGTCATATTCTTCGGCATTGAGGGCTTCAAGGTTTTCGCGCGCTTTACGCGACAACTCATTTTCTGGCACAGTCAATGCTGAGACCCGCACTGCCTGGATTTTTCCTGGCAAGCCGAGGAGTGATTGCACTGCGCTTAGGGGTAACACCAGGCGGCTCTCTTCTTCACCACCACTACTCAGCACCCCACTTATCTTCACCGTTAGTGGGCCAGAAGCACCGTTGAGGTGCAACTCATCACCGACCTGCCAACCAGTTTGCTGTGCCAGTTGTTTACCTAACAATGCCTCAGCCGTTGTCGCATCGGCTTTAACTGGCTCCTGCGGCCAGTTACCACTAACCTGCCAATACGGGCTGATAATTTGCTGACCGGTGTGATAGTCCTCTTCATCGGGTACATCAACCGGCTGATTAAAATAGGTCCCCAGCAGCGGAATAATTTGACCCTTAACATCAGTTTCGCCGCTCAGTAATGGCGCAAAACCGACAATATTGTTACGCCAAAAAATATCTTTGATATTGGGTAACTCAGCTTGATCGAGGAAATCCTGCCCGGTAAGTGGGTTACTCTGCTCGCCGAATAATGAAGGCAGTGCCACCTGCCCAGCAGGTTCAATCAAAATATTGGCACCATAAGACTTCAACTCACGTGACATTTTATCGCCAATATCTATCGATACCGCCAACAATGACGAGATGAGTCCGGCAGCAAGGAAGACCGTAAATACCGCCAGGGATTTACGCCGGACATTCCTGAACCAAGACTGCTTGAGCATGCGCCATAACATAATTATGGATTCTCCTGCGTGTCACTGTCTTCACTACTGGCAACCGGCGTCACAAACTGCTCCGGGTGTTCACGGAAACGGTTGTAATTCGCCTCAGATGAGAAGAAATAGGTCTTCTCGCCATAACTGTACTTATATTCGGCCTTTTGATTGGTGAGGTGAGTTTTATCAACCGGATCAATTACATCAAGCGTTACTACCGTGGCGAAGTAATTGACACCCGCCTCCAAAGAGGCTTTGGGAATGACTAACTCTTTATCGTCACTTTTCCACCCCTCCAACGGTATCGGGTTACAGCCCCCTGCTTTACCGATCGACGGAATGAAAATATGCACGGCGCAGGCAACACAAATGACCTGATTGCCTTCCATGACATACCCTTGATCACCACACAACAAGCAGGCATCGAAAACCACACTCAGGCGCAGACGATCGGGATAACGGTTAATAATAAAGAAACGTACTGCTTTACCATCATCGGCGACCCAGACAAAACGATGCAACTTACCATCGCGTACCTGCTCTACTGGGATACGGACTAAACCATCAGCCGAGAGTGTCACGGGTAAGGCCTCGGACAACTGGGGCGGTTGAGAAGCGACTTTATCCCAGTAGAGTTGAGCACCTGCGACTATTACCCATGCCAGCAAGGAAAAAATAAAGATTCGGCGTACATTACGGTAATCAGCTAATGCTTTACGGTGAGCGATCGGGTCTGAATTTTCACCGACGATCCGGCGGGAATTACATAACGGTATCAAGTAACACAGCGTCGTAAATGCCAGAAGCAGCGCACAAATGTAACTCAACCAGGCATGCCCATTGGTAACTAAAGCGACATAACTGAGTAGTGATTTGGTCAGTGGCACAACCTGTAACTTCATCAATAACAGAATGCCGTCGCCACTGAGTGGCAAAATCAGTAATACCGTTATCAGTATCAATAGTGGCCAACGGCAACGAGGCAATTGCCTGACCATCATCAGCAATAATACGGCACTGAAAATCACCCAGCCAAATGCCACGACAATAGCCGCCAAATTGAGCAGTAAATCAGTGTTGATGACATGGGTATTGGTAAAGGCACCGAGATTCGGATTATTACCCCAATTGAATGCTGCGCCCAATACCAACAGGGCTTGCCAGACATAACCTAACGACTGGCGGAGCGTAAATTGACTTAACAAGAATAACAGCAGTGCGAGAAGTTGAACCCCCGCCAGAACTAACTGCAATTGCTGCGATTTTGGGTAATGGGTACCGGCCCAAATACCCACGATAGCCATGAGTATCGTTATCCATACCACCCGGTTCAATGCAGGAGCTGGCCTGAATGCCCAACTTAACCCCAATAACAACGCTACCGGTAAAAAGGCTTGTAGCACGGAAACAAAAAAATAACTCATTAGCACACACCTTGGGCAAGATAATCACAACACCTGCCAGTTATCACTGATCAGCTTTTACATCGCGCGGATAAAAACGCGCTGACCATCCAGCATTAAGAAAAAGCCGCGATAACTGTTTTAGTCATCGCGGCCATTGTTATCAATTCAAACCGGTATATTTAAAGTCATAACTCACATCAAACGGTTTCCACCAGCGGCCGACACCCGTTTCGCTATCAGTATGGCGATGTAACCCGGCTTTAGATGGCTCACTGATATGGTAAGTAACTTTATAGTTACCTACGCCCATCATTTTAATATTGGCACCGTAGTGTGGACCGTCACTGGCAACCATCGGCATGAATGTGCCTTCTTGTTTGGTACCAGTATCCGTATTCACCAAGGTATAAGCGATAGTCAGGTACGGCATCCATTCACCGGCACCAAATCCATTCTTATTGCCTTCGGTGGCATGGATATCCGCCTCCAGATGAATGTCAGCTTTCGCGGCAGGCAAACCCATGCCACGCGGTTCCATATCGATTGGCTGCAAGTAAACTGCAGCAATTTCCATATCGTTGATCTTGATAGGCTCGCCAGCCGGATACTCTTTAAAGGCGAAAGCAGCAGGCGCTGCAAAAATGCTGGCGATAATGCTGCTGGCAATAATCGTTTTCTTCATGGTCATGTAGCACACCCTCTGGTATCAAATGATAATTACATTGTCGTTATTCACACCGGCATCATGCCGGACCATTACGCTGAGACAGTACGACCACGCCGTTGCATTACCCAAAGAGCAACCAGCGCAGCAATCAGTAATATCCCTTGAGGAATCAATGTTTCCAGATATGGATAGATCCCCAACCAACTGATTTCAGGTACGCCCGGTAGCAATGTCGGCTCAAACAATTTACCTTCAATTAGTTCAAGAACACTCTTACCGGCAAATACAAACGCCATTAGGTACATAAAGCCACCGGTAAACATAAAGAAGGGTTTGAGTGGCAATTTGACTACGGTAAAGCGCATAACCAGATAAGCTGCCAGCAAGAATACACAGCCAACGCCAAAACCTGCCAGAATCGACAAGTGGCCGCTAGTGGTACTGGCATCGCCCATCAGGGCCAGATAGAACAGTACAGTTTCAGCACCTTCGCGATACACCGCCAGGAAGCTTGTCAGCCATAACCCGACCATCGATCCACTACTGAGTGACTTAGAAAATTTCCCTTCGAGATAAGCTTTCCATTGCCGTGCTTCAGTCTTCGACAATAACCAGTAACTCATTGAGAACAGCATCACCACGGCAATCATCATGGTGAAACCTTCTAATAACTCACGACTTTGCCCTGAATTAGCAAATAACCACTGGAAGACGAAAGCGGTTAGCACGCTGGCGATTAAGGCCACTACGACGGATTGGCGAATGAGCGGTAATTTATCCTGATGGTTGTTTTTCACCAGATAAGCCACTATCGCGGCAACAATCAGTAAAGCTTCCAGCCCTTCACGCACAATAATCAGCAGGCTGTAGATGAACAGACTCCAGTTGGTTTCATCCCCCCCACCCAGCATCTCTACAGCACTGGCCAAATCCTTTTGCAACGCAACTGCTTCGGCTTGTAGCTGTTCGACTGGCTGACCGGCTTTCATCAGACTGACTAAACGAGTGAAATGCCCCTCTAACGTCGATTTAAATGCAGCATCACGTGAACCAACTTTATTCTCCATGCCACTGGCTTCGAACAAATCAAAGTAGGTATCCTGTACAGCCATCATTGCCGGTGTAGTCTGCCCCTTTTGGTACTGACTGATAGCATCGCTGATGGCCTGATTTATCTTACTGGAAACCGCCGCCCAATCGGCATTAGCTTGTCCGTCAGAATTAGCAGCCGATGCCGAAGATTGCCCAACGTTGGCTTGATCTGCGGTGACTGGTTGCTGTTCACGCGTTGTGGGTAAGCCTGGCAGGGTGTCTTCGATAGTTTGCAGTAAACCGGTGACACGATAGGCAACTTCCGTTATTTGGTCTGGCTTGCGGGTGAGATCGATTAATGCGGTAAATTGTTGGTTAATTGCCGCCGCTGCTTGTGCGGAACGATTGCCCCGCACTGACATTTCCATTTCAGAGTTTTTAAAACCCTGATAATGAGCCTGTTGCACGCTTTCACTGGCCGCGGCGAACTTCCCTTCTTGATATTCGCTTATGGCTTGTGCCAGTAAGTCATCAATGATTTTGAAACTCTGCTGCCAGTACAGTGCAATTTCACTGTTTTCATAGGCTGCATGTTGCTGTTCTGCATTAAGTTTATGCCCATCGGTCAGTATAGGCAGTACCGCAGTGAGTTCACTTTTAAGCCAATTAATTTTATTATCAACTTCCGCTTGCGGTTTGCCCTCCCCAATCATGCGCCGGATTTCGCCAAAAGCGGCTTCCATCTGGTAACTCTTCTGGGCAGAGATATTGATACGAATCGGGCCTTCGAGGTTTTCGAAAACTTCAAAGTACGCCATCTGCACCGTAGTACGGGCTTCATCATTGTTCTGTTGTTGGTACAACTGAGACGTTTTATCGAGACGGGATTGGATATCATTAACCAACTGCGGGTAATCCGTCGCAGCCCAGGCTAATGAGGCTGATAGCCACCAACAGCAGCAAAGCAGAAAGAGTTTGTGCCAAGTTCGCATAATATGAGTAACGCACATGAAGTTGATAATGAGATTTATTAACATTAACACTAAACAAAGGAAATGTGTCTTGATCCGCATCAAAAAATATTTAGTTTATTGAATTTTTGTTTAAAAATGCGGCGCACTACGCAATTTC
>NZ_JAZGQA010000132.1:0-12766 GCF_048593855.1 Yersinia sp. 2542 StPb PI | reverse complement strand
GAGACTTACTCATGTTTCGGGATAAAGGGTACAGCCTCATTTAACGAAGAGATGCCGCTATGGTTTTCCGAAAAAAGGGATATCAAGAGGAAACTGCATCGAGAATTAACAACATATTTTCCGGCCACAGAGATCCCACCGATTGAGTATATCGATCATCATCACTCACACGCGGCCTCAGCGTTTTATCCCAGCCCCTTTGAAAATGCCGCCGTGCTCTGTATTGATGGCGTTGGCGAGTGGGCAACCACCTCCGCCTGGCGCGGAGAGGGAAAAAAGCTGGAAAAGATTTGGGAGATAAAATTCCCCCACTCGCTTGGCCTGCTCTACTCCGCGTTCACCTGGTACTGCGGCTTTAAGGTCGATTCCGGCGAATATAAGTTAATGGGCCTCGCCCCCTATGGCACCCCGGCCTACGTCGATATCATCAAAGAAAACATCATTAAGATAAATGACGACGGCAGTTTTATATTAAACATGGCCTACTTTGACTATGCGGTAGGTAACTGCATGTTGTCAGAGCATTTCAGCGAGCTTTTTGGTAAGCCGCCAAGAACGGCGGAATCCTCGCTCAGCCAGCACTATCTCGATATGGCCGCCTCTATACAGGCGATTACAGAGGAGGTAGTGATAAAAATAGCCCGCCACCTGCACGCCATTACCGGTGAAAAAAATCTCTGCATGGCGGGCGGCGTTGCGCTTAACTGCGTTGCCAACGGCAAAATTGCGCAAGAGAAGATATTCGACAACATCTGGATTCAACCAGCAGCGGGCGACTGCGGCGGTGCCGTTGGCGCACTTTACGCAGGCCAGGCTGACAGCGGCCAGCGGTATCATTACGATGGTGACCTGATGGCTGGCGCCTATCTTGGCACGGCCTATGACAATGCCGAAATCAAGAAATATCTGGAGAGTATCGGCGCGGTCTACCATGAGTATCAGTGGGACCAGTTGCTGGATCACGCGGTAGAGGATATTTTACGGGGCAGCGTAATTGGCTGGTTTCAGGATCGCATGGAGTTCGGCCCACGCGCGTTAGGTAACCGTTCGATTATCGGCGATCCGCGCAATACCACCATGCAGAGCGTTATGAACCTGAAGATTAAAAACCGCGAATCATTCCGACCGTTTGCGCCGATCGTGATGGAAGAATATGCCCATGAGTGGTTTGATATTCATCAGGAAGATGAGTATATGCTGTTCGTCTCCGGCGTTGCTGAAGACAAGCTTATACCTTACAAAGATGACAATCTTGAGGGAATTGAGAAATTACAGGTTTTGCGCTCGCAAATCCCTGCGGTGACGCACGTTGATAATTCTGCAAGGGTGCAGATATTACGTAAAAGGAACAATGCTAAATTCCACGATCTGTTGACCCGATTTCACCAACATAGCGGCTGCCCGGTTTTAATAAACACCTCCTTTAACGTTCGCGGCGAGCCAATCGTTGAGTCGCCACACGATGCCTATAAATGTTTCATGCGTACCAAAATGGATACGCTGATTATGGGTAATCTTGTCTGCATCAAGTCCGAACAACCGCCTTTGCCTGACGATGAAGACTGGCAAAACATCTATACACTGGACTAAATAATGAATCTGTTCCTTAAGCTCTACTATTTTTTTATTTTGCTGCCTATAGGTTTTGTTAAAAACAGAACCAAAGATCCTATGAATTTAAAATTCGAGGACAAAGAGAGTTTTTACCACTTTGAGCCAGGAGCGAAGAATGAGAAATAAGCTCAGCCACGATGAGGCGGTAAACGAGGTCTATCGCCTCACGCCGCAGATTCGCGATTACGATGAATTTATGTATCTTGGCGTAAGATGGCTCCCTTACACCATGTTTTTTCATCAAACGCAGTTTAAATCTAAAGCTATCAATACCGATAGCTTGGGTTTTCGCTACACCAGGTACCAGGATGGCTATATTTCCACCGACTCTGTGCCGTCCGATCGACCCGTAAACATCATTATCGGCGGATCGACAACCCTGGGCACGGGCGCTACCGCTGACGATCATACCATTGCTTCAGCGCTGTCGAAGTTGACCAATGAGCCATGGCTAAATTTTGGTGGTCGGGGATATAACTCGACTCAGGAAGTGATCCTGTTTTTAATGCATCAGCATCGCTTTAAGCAGATCAATCACGTGGTGGTGTTCAGTGGCATGAATACTCTGACGCTGGAAGGTATTCCTGACGAGCTGGCTACGGAACATGGGCGATATTACTACTCTTATGAATATCAGCACTATATGGAAAAATATAATGACGATTTAAAGAGCAGAAAGAACAGTTATGCCTCTTCACTGGACAGGCGCAATGCCAATCCAGTGAAGAGGCTTTATAACAAGATCCTGGGCATCGCTGAAAACGCTAATCCGGCCGACGTTATTATCTCTGATGAAGCTACCGACACCGCCCAGCGTATGGAAAGAACGGCTGAGGTCATCAGCCAGACGCTGATCCAGTGGAAATCACTGTTGGCGCCCTATAACGCCAAACTCTCTTTCTTTCTGCAACCGATGTCCTACTGGTCGAAAGATCGGCTTACCGGCACCGAGGAGGAGATATTCAACGCTATCGATCAGTGCCCTAATAATTTCTGGCGTCTCTTCTCGCGAATTCTCGATAAAAAGAATCATCCTGTTCTGGTCGAACGCCTGCGCGAAAAATTAGCGCAGAGTGGCGTTGATTTTTACGATACCAATGCCCTGATGCAGGATTCCCCACTGATTAACGAAAGTATCTACGTCGATCGCGTCCATTTCAACGATGCGGGCTATTTCGAAATGGCAAGACTAATTAATCAACATATAGGTGATACGCATGAGTAAAAGAAAGAAGAACTTTTTATCAATTATTTTTTCTCTTTTCAGACGCAAAAAGAAGAAACCCAACTCCATCTATCCGTTACGCTAAAGGAAGCGATCATGTCAAAAATTATTTTCCTGTGGGGGCCTGCGCGCTCTTTATCCACGGCGATGCTGAAATCATTTCAGATGCGCGACGATACCATCGGCTTATTCGAACCTTATGCAGATACCTACTATTTTTCAAAGGATCGCATGACTGATATGTATGGCGATCGGCCGGAAATTTGGGAACAAACGGGGGAAGCCGTCGATAAAGAATTACTGGCTATCGATACGCCCATACTCTTTTTAAAAGAGATGGCCTATTTTGGCCTGCCCTATGTCGGCGACGAAATTTTTAACCAGGCCCGTCATACGCTGATCATTCGGGAACCTAAAGCCTGCCTTCGTTCGCGCAAAGCCGTACGTAAAAATGAGATTGGTGAGTGGGAATATGGCTTTACCGCGATGGATCAGCTCTGGGAGAGAATTTTTGACGCTGAGCAGCCGCCGGTGGTGATTGAAGGCGATGCGCTGCGCAACGCGCCTGAGCATTCGCTGCGAAAATACTGTGAGGCGGTTGGTCTTGATTTTCAGGCATCGCAGTTGAGCTGGAACGATGGTAACGTTCGTCAATGGACTCCCGAAGAGGCAGAAGCTCACGCGCGTTTCCATAAAACGCTGGAATCCTCAACCGGCTTTATCCCTGAAAAGAATATGGGCTACGATGATGATTTTCAGTTCAGTGAAGCAGAATGGGGCATGGTAAATCGAGCCACAACGATTTATGAGAAGATGAAACCCTTCGCCATCAACCTGTAAACTAAACCAGCCACTGGTCCATCACCGGTGGCGCTAAGGAAAAAAATGAGGAACCGTGGTCTGATTGCGATATTTTGTATTTGCTATTTTGTCGTCAATTTTAATATATCTTTTATCTATCCGATGCTGCCTTCGTTACAGCAGCATTTTGCAGCCAATGAGCACCATATCGCACTCCTGCTGGGCGCCTTTCCTTTTATCGCATTTATTTGCAATTTGTTATACGGGCCATTTATTGATAAATATGGCAAAAAGAAATTCATACTCATCGGTGCTGCCGGTTCTGTTTTATCCTATGCAGGCTCGATCTTCTCTCCCAATATCGAGTCTCTGATCGCCTTTCGTATCCTGAGCGGTTTTTTTGTGCCCATGATGGGGGCGACCATTTTCCCGCTAATCGTTGAGCTTTTTGAAGATGAAAGACGGCTGTTTGTAACCGGCATCGTTCAGGGCGCGGCATCGCTGGCGCAACTCCTGGCGCTGCCTTTGGGGATACTCTCTGGTGATAAGATCCCCTGGTATTTCCCCTTCCTGCTGTTGATAGCGATACTGATTATTAGCGTGATCCTGATGTTAAAGCTGCTGGAAGGAGAAAAAAATGGCACCACGTCCAGCATTAATATCAACACCTATCTGGCTAAATACAGGTCGCTGATCCGTAATCCGCAGGTGTTTAACTACATCCTGCTCTACGCGCTGTTTGGTTTATCCGTTTTTGTGGTGTTCGGCATGTATGCCTACTGGCTGACGAAAAACGGTACGGGCGATAGCTACCAGTTGGCGATTCTCTTTATGTTCTCAGGGATTACCGGACTGATCGCTTCGACCACCATCACCCGCATCAGTAAACTTTTTGCCAGGCCAGGAAATGCGATGGTGTTAATTCTGCTGGTCGCGATTGTCTCAGTGTTATTTATGCCGCTATTTGCTGACTATATCATTCTACAGACGCTGCTTTTTTCTCTCTTTTCATGGGTGAGGTCATCGATTAACCCGCTGATATTTGTTGAGGTTTATAAAATGGCGGACATTAACGAACGCGGCACATTGAACGGAGTGATGAACGCCTCATTCCAGCTTGCGACCTCAGTCGGCGGTATCATCAGCACCGGCTGCCTGTTTTACTCACCCTCTTTCTGGCTCAATGCGGTC
Source organism: Yersinia sp. 2542 StPb PI (assembly GCF_048593855.1). Taxonomy (NCBI): domain Bacteria; kingdom Pseudomonadati; phylum Pseudomonadota; class Gammaproteobacteria; order Enterobacterales; family Yersiniaceae; genus Yersinia; species Yersinia sp. 2542 StPb PI. The sequence goes on along the minus strand of NZ_JAZGQA010000132.1, from coordinate 7,935 downwards.
ATATTTACTGCCTGCATCATTCTCTGCCTGCTGCTGACGCTCAGAAATCCCCATCACGTTAATGAGGTAACAAAATGAAAAATTTAGTTTTTATTGACGCTAACAATGCGGCGATTCAGAGCATGGATGAAGCTGTGAAGCAGGGCTTTAAGGTGACCTTTCTACGCCAGAGCAATGTCGCTTTTTATCAAAATAATAGCTATACCCAGTCGGTACTGTCGCGGTTGGATAATATTATCGATATGGAAAACGGTACTGACGCCGATGAACTGGTCCGCCTGCTGAATACTATTTTGCAGGGTGACGATATCGATGGTGTAATTGCCCCTAACGAACCCAGCCTTGAAGCGGTGGCTGAGGCCTGCCATCGATGCAACATCCCTTTTACCGATCCACAGGGAGTTAAAAACGCCAGAGATAAACGCCAGGCCCGCGCTATTTTGCAGGAGCAGGGGGTCCCAACCATCCGCAGCTGGGTGGCGCATACCACAGAAGAGGCCAGAGCGATCTTCACGCAATATACGCCTCCGTTTATATTCAAGCCGGTTAGCGGTTTCGATAGTTTGTATGCGATAAAGGTCTCTACGCCTGAGCAAGTAGAGGCTGCCTCTGCTGATATTTTAAACGCAGCCCTATCCGGCGCGCAGACCTATCAGAACCTTTTCTCCCGCGGCATTCTGATAGAGGAGTTTTTACAAGGAACGTTATTATCGGCTGAGGTAGGGATCTATAACGGCACCTTTTATGAATTTATGATTAGCGGCCGCTGCCAGTCGAGGTTTAACGAATGCGTTGAGCTTGGCTCTTTAATGCCTGCAGCAATTACCCCGGAGCAGAAGAAAGAGTGCTTTCACTATGCCAAAGCGGTCTGCGCGGCCCTACGCCTGGATTACGGTATTTTCCACATCGAAATTATGTATACCGCCAATGGTCCTATATTGGTTGAAGCCAACCCACGCCTGATGGGCGGCGTTATGCCGGAAATTTATCGTCAGGCAACCGGCGTCTCTGTTTATCCCGCGTTGTTTACCATCGCTACCCAGGCCGATACCGCTATAGCGCTGCCCGCAGCCAACAGAGCGGTCACCGTCAGGAAAGTTATGCCGCTGGCCGACGGCGTTACCGCTCCAGAATTTACTACTGATGATATTAGTACCCATCCCAATATCGTCAATTTCTATTCAGATAAACTTACCCCGGCAAGGAAAGTGGCCAAAAACGAAGTGCTGGGCCGCATCATGGTTTCACACCCGAATCTGGATGAGGCAAATAAGATTGCCGACACGATTTTGAACGATATTGAGAGACGGATAGGGGTTGAGATTCATCAGCCACTGTAGGTTGGTGGGGGCGTCATATTCGCTATGGCTTTGTTACTGGTGCTTGGCACCAGTAACACGGGCGTCCGTTGCAAAATAGTTGGATGTCCTTCAAATTTTCATCAATGAGTATTCGAATAATTCTGATCGCTGATGTATGGTCNCCCTGCTTTTAGCAGCACCAGAAAAAGGGATATTTTTCAGGGAGATGCTCATTGTCACTTTTCGCTCACAGCGCCGTGACAGCCGACCCGGCCCATTTCATCGATGAACTGCTACAGGACTCCATGTTATTTGTCATGGATGTTCTTCATAACCAGGCACTGAAGCGCGATGCGGCTTTCTATCGTCGGGGATGTGGGCTGGTTGAAACGTTGCAGCAACGGCCAAACAAAGCAGCCTTATCTGGATAGCTACACTATACTTGGCACTCCACACCACAGCCTTACCTACTGCAAGAAAACGTCTGCTTCATGCCCTGAGACATTCAACAAGCTTTTTATGGCTTCAGTAAGGGCGAGTGTCGCGCTTCGAGAGCCAGTAAATATTTTGCTTCGTCGTAACAGGTTCTGTTCTTCCAGCTGCGGTAAATGATCCTTATCCATTTGAACGCCAGTGCCCAGATCGCAGACTGGTGAGATTTACCCTTCTCTCTAAGGCTCTGATAATACAGTTTGGCCCAGTAGGATGAGTTAACCGTCTTGGCAGCCCATTCAACAAAGGTCTGCCTGACGAACTTAGCGCATTGCCATCGCCAGTGAACCCAGGATTTCTGGCCACTTCGTTCTGTTACCGGTGCTATACCTGCATAGTTTTTAATTTCTTCTGCGCTATTGAAACGGTCACGGTTATCGCCAAGTGCAGCAAGCATCCGCGGGCCCATGCACGGTCCTATACCCGGTAGTGATTTAAACAGCCCTGCATCTGGCAATGTGTCAAACAGCGTTTAGATTCGTTCGTCATAGGTTTTGATGATTTCACTCACGACTTTAATTTGTGTCGTCAGTGCTGCTGCCATCAAAGCATTAGCCTCTATAACACTCGGATCTGTCGTCAATGGGATCGTATTATCAATAGTGTTAATTTCAGGGTATGAAAGTCTATATTTCGCTCAAAGCTGCCTATCAGGTCTGCTTAATAAATGAGCTTAGCGTAGGATATTTTCCCTTTTCCAAGCGGACCCCAAGCAGGGAACAGTGACGGCATCCCTGATGCTGAAAAAGCTTGCCAGCTACCCCAAGCAAAACGGACTTGCCAAAGCATTGAGGGAAATTGGCCGTATTGAACGAACGCTGTTTATGCTCGACTGGTTCCGCGATCCGGCACTTCGTCGGCGAGTACAGGCGGGACTGAATAAAGGAGAAGCCCGTAACGCGCTGGCGCGTGCGGTATTCCTTCACCGGCTGGGTGAAATCAGGGACAGAAAACCGGAAAATCAGAGCTATCGCGCCAGTGGACTGACGCTGCTGACGGCTGCTATCTCGCTGTGGAATACCGTCTATATGGAAAGAGCGGTCGATGCCCTGAAGCGTAAAGGGGTGAAGATCAACGAGCAACTGCTGTCGCATTTGTCCCCGCTAGGCTGGGAACACATCAATCTGACCGGCGATTATATATGGAAAAGCAACCGGATACCGGCTTCCGGTAAGTTTCGGCGGCTGAGACCAGCTAAAGTCGAAAGGTCAAAAAACAACCTTAACGTACAATAATTTTCGATATCCAAACTGACCCCTAATGCGACAGAACCATTAAAAGCAGATGCCTAGAGAGACAGTTCGATTGCACCTATTATCGGAGAGTTTTTTCTCCTCGGGAACTGATTGAAACACTCAGTCCCCTTATTGTGTGCGCTTAGCCAGATATGGGCACTGCGAAGACCATTTTACGAATTTGGCGTTATAGACAGAATCATCGTCACTGACGAACGAGACTTCCCCCTCTTTCGCGCCTTCCTTCAACGTACCCAACAAATCAGCCTGCACTGTCCACGTATCAAACTCTTTGCCTTTTTCATCGAAGGCTTTGTAGCAACCGACAAATCCGGTTAATTCGATCGGCTGTTCAATTTTACTGTATACAACTACCTTAAACGTTTTTTCATACTTCGGCTGCCCTTCAAACATCACAGTACCTTCCGAGGAAGGAATAGCCTGGATGATCAGTTTATTATGTAAATCTTCTGCCGCTACGGAAGAAAATGAGAGTAGTGCAAACGAAGAAAGAAGAACCGTACATACCATATTCATTGACAATATCCTTTATGAGCAGATTATTTATTCCGCAACTAGATTACGGGATAAAACTTAAACCCGAGTTCAATGAATATTACCTTGAATAGATTCGGGTTTCGTAGATACTTTTTTTCCTCATAGTTGTAATGGCTTGCAATCGAAAACAGTCGGGCTCGCAATCAGCTCAAACTGGGGGGTTCTGTCGCATTAAGGCGTCGTCAGGTAATATGCTGTTTTTTTGGCTCTGTCGCATTAGCGTAGAGAAGTTAGCAAAAGTGGTGCTGGCGGTTATTTAGGCAGCCAGCAAATAGAATTGTTCCGCAGGTGAAAATCCCTCACTTTGCGGGTGTTGATATTGCCCTTTTCGTATCATGTGGATCAATTCGATGCCAGCCAGGNTCGTCTGTGCCCGCCGGAACGAGTTGAATCCCAGCATCAGGCGTATCCGACGTTTGATATTTCGGTGATCCTGCTCAATCAGGTTATTCAGATACTTGTTCTGCCTGACAGTAATGGTTTCTTCTTCGGGTTTGTCGGCGTTGAGTGTAGTCAGCGCTGCCGTGTTGGCGCCACTTTTATCAAGGGTCACTATCTCAGGTTCGCCCTGGTGTCGAATGGCTTTGCGAAAGAAGCGTAATGCGGCTGCAGCATCCCGTTTGGCGGTCAGCAGAAAGTCGATGGTCTGGCCTGCAGTATCCACCGCGCGGTAAAGATATTTCCACTGACCTTTGATTTTGATGTAGGTTTCATCCATTCGCCACCGACGACCTACTGAGCGTTTATGCCGACGAAATACCTTATCCAGCAAGGGCACCAGACGGATAACCCAGCGGTGTAACGTGGAGTGATCAACAATAACGCCACGCTCTGCCATCATCTCCTCGAGATTACGCAGGCTGAGGGCATAAGCGAGATACCAGCGAACACACTGGGTGATAATATCAGAGGGGTAATGCAGCCGACGGAAGGCTTTTCGGATTAGAGACATGGGCAGGCAACATCGTAAAAAAACAGCATGTTACCTGACCACGCCTTAATGCGACAGAACCAAAAGTTCTGCAGGAAATACTTTGATGCATGGAGTGAAATATTCCCGCATATTTTCCATTCATCCTCTGAAGTTACAGTGTATGAAATAGGGGAATACTTAACAACTTTCAACCTCGTTAATAAGTTAATTTTGCTCAATGAGCATAGAACATCAGAAAAATAAGCCAAACGCAGAAATGAATCTGACTAGATAGGTATGACAAAGGCGGGCAATTGGTCACAAATTGTACTTAACGTACGTTTTCGTACGGTTGGGCTTCAGACCCCTATATAGACGCTTAGCGTAGGTTTTCGCCCCATTGGACCTCAAACCCCATTTATTGTCTCAGAAGAAAAGGGGTTACATGACATCGTAAATACGCACGCCTGGTGTGCACTGTCCAGATAAGTATTCAGCGCTTACCGTTCGATGGAGGTGATTATCAGAATGTCAGCGTACTTCAACAAAGCATATATTCTTGCGGTTCGAAGTGGAAATTCTATGTCGTATTTACTAGCGTGCTAGGCACTGCGTGAAACCCGTTGGGAAGAATTCACATATTTTTGGAGAGTACGTCTTGGATAAGCCAGTCATGAAATACTTTAACTTCGCTGCGTGTGACAGATTTTTGTGGCGTCACCACGTAATAGGACCATTTTAGTGGCCAGCGATGGTCTGGGTGTAGCTGGACGAGTTGCCCCGTTTCAATAAGGTTTTTCACAAGCACATAGCGGACAATAGCAACACCGCGGCCTCCAAGCGCTGATAAGATAACTGCAGATGTGGAGTTAATATGCAGCCCGTTTTTGCGTGCTTTGGGCGCATTCAATGCACTCAGAACATCTCCCCAGGATGGAAAATCAGCACCTGGATGTGAAGTATCGTCGTGAATAAGCTTTTGTGTGGAGAGCCATTCACCGCATGTCACTTTTTCTGGCGAAACAATATGCGGACTGCAGACCAGTACAGCCTCTTCATCCATCAACCAGGTTTTATTCACGCCCACCCAGTCACCCTGCCCGCAACGAATACCAATGTCTGCCTCACCATGTTGGACATCCATCAGCTTTTCCGTCACGTTAAGCCGCAGATCGATGTTTGAGTGGGTTTCTGAGAACCGGTTTAGTCGATCCATCAGCCAGTTCATCACCAAAACCTGAGAGGCAGTAACCACAACAACCGAGTGAGTCTGACGGCCACGTAGTTTATTCAGGCCGGCTTCCAATTTGTCCAGTCCCTGAGTTATGTCCTGCAGAGCATCCCGTGCTTCGTCAACCAGCGTCAGACGCTCTTTACCTGTGCGGGTACGGTGAAGAAGCGGGTGCCCGACCCAGCCCTCCAGCGACCTGACAATCTGACCTACTGCGGCGGGCGTGACGCCCAGTTCCTGGGCAGCCCTCGTAAAGCTGCCATGACGGGCCGTCGCTTCAAAAACGTGTAGCCATTTCAGTCGGTTAAGCGATCTCATTACTGACTCCTTAATTCGTTATGTCAGTAAGTATATGCTACCAAGAAAGATTTTCTTTTCTATATCGCAATTTATTCTCATTCGTCAATGGCGATTCGAAGTGGCATTCTGGCTTAACACGATAAGAGGCAGACTATCTTATCAATACACATCAAATGATTTTAAAGAGGTTGGCGATGAACGCATCTTTTACCGGTAAAAAACTGTTAGTGGTCGGTGGTACAAGTGGTATTGGTTTCGAATCGGCGAAATTGGTACTGAAAAATGGCGGTAGTGTAGTATTGGTCGGTAATCGACAGGACAAAGCCGAGCAGGCACATCAGGCCCTGGCGGTAGACGGTCAGGTTTCCATCATCGTTGCCGACCTGATGAAAGAGGAAGGCATGCAGCATGTAGTAAACACCATTAACGCTGAACACAAAGACATCAGTCTGCTGGTGAATGCGGCAGGTGTGTTCTTTCCGAAACCGTTTACCGAGCATGAAACTGCCGATTATGATATGTACATGAATCTTAACCGCGCTACCTTCTTCATTACCCGTGATGTGGTGCGCAATATGGTTGATGCAGGTATTAAGGGCGCAATCGTCAACATCGGTTCCATGTGGGCGCAGCAGGCTATTGGCGCAACACCATCTTCCGCTTACTCCATGGCGAAAGCAGGCCTGCACGCACTGACCAAAAATCTGGCTATTGAGCTGGGCAGCAAAGGTATTCGCGTCAACGCGGTTTCGCCCGCAGTAGTGTATACGCCGATTTACGAAGGCTTCATTCCGAAAGACAATGTGAAAGATGTCATGAACAGTTTCGACAGTTTCCATCCAATTGGCCGTGTGGGCATGCCGGTTGATATCGCCGAAAGTGTAGCGTTCCTGCTCTCTGACAAGACGGGTTGGGTCACCGGTGCCATCTGGGATATCGATGGTGGCGTGATGGCCGGCCGTAACGCCTGATAACGATGCCGTATGTGGAAAGGGTCATCCGCCGTAGGTATTGACACCGAGGTGCATAAGGATAACGTCACCCTGACGTTTATTACGATCCGAGTGTGAGATCGAAGGGCTTAGGTGGTTACTGCCAGTATTGCACACCGTGCCACAGGGGGCTGTTTCACCTGTGCGAAAATCAGTTAACGCCGGGACTTAGCTGCGACGGTGGTTACGCTGAGTATGTAATTATGTGTCATCCCGCTCTGATAAATATACTTTCGGAACTATCCTCTGTTCATGCCGCATCGGTTTTCTGTGCAGGTTCCGCTTCCTTTAACGCACTGCGCACGTCCGGCGCCATGGCGGGCGACAAAGTGGCTACCTACCCTAGCGACTGCCAGGGCTATCAACGTTGGAGAGACGACCACTGGACCTCTATGAGTGGTCGTGTTTGTTTGATACACAGCCTTCTAGTACCCTGGTGCCGCTTAAATAAAGACGCCCGTTCCATTAGAATCGATGATTAATCTCAGACGGAACAATTTTATCTATTGGCGGCCGAAAAAACCTGCAGCTAAACTTTTACTGACTTGCCTCAGTGAATGCGGCATAACCCGTTAATTAAAAGTTGTATTTAACCCCTAACGTGATACTGCTGTCGCTGTAGCCATTATTACCCACTTGCTGGCCCACATTACCCCACAGATTCAGCTTGTTATTGATCTGGCCTTCGACACCCAATTTCAACTCAGCAATATTGGCTGCCCCCGCTTGCTTCACGGTTATACCATCGAGTGTGGTGCCAAAATCTTTGGTGTTATGGACCCAATTGGCCTCAACATATGGCTTAAATGCCGGAACATTGGCTTTTTCAGCGGTCAGTATTGGGCTGATAAAGGCCTTCACACCCAAGCGGGTTTGAATGTTGTTATTCCCCTCGCCGGAGACTACTGTGCCA
>NZ_JAZGQA010000131.1:0-12787 GCF_048593855.1 Yersinia sp. 2542 StPb PI | reverse complement strand
AAGCTATATATCTTAAATAAAATAAAAAGCTCCCGAAGGAGCTTTAAGTTTTCTATTATTGTTGATCGGCTGAGTGATATCCGTTAGCGATGTAAGAATTCCGCATGGAAGCGTAGGTGATCTTCAATAAATGTGGCTATGGTGAAATAGCTATGGTCATAACCCGGCTGAATACGAAGTGTCAGTAGCCAATCGTGTTGCCGTGCCAATTCAGCTAATTTTGCCGGTTGTAATTGGTCTGCCAGAAACTGATCACTATCACCTTGATCTACCAGCATCGGCAGTTGGGTGTGGGCATGTGTAAGTAAGTGGCAACTATCATATTGCAACCACTGACTCTCATCGGTACCCAAATACGCAGTAAAGGCTTTGCGCCCCCAAGGCACCTGACACGGATTGACTATCGGCGCAAAGGCCGAAACTGATTGGTATTGCTGCGGGTTACGCAGTGCTAGCATCAATGCCCCGTGGCCCCCCATTGAATGGCCACAAATAGACTGACGGCCACTCACTTCGAAATGCTGGGCGATCAGCGCCGGTAACTCCTGGCTGATATAATCATACATCTGAAAATGTTTAGACCAGGGCGCTTGTGTTGCGTTGAGATAGAACCCCGCGCCTTGCCCTAAATCATAACCTTCGTCATTCGGCACATCATCGCCACGTGGGCTGGTATCCGGCATAACCAGTACCAGACCCAACTCAGCGGCTACCCGCTGCGCACCGGCTTTCAATGTAAAGTTTTCATCATTACAGGTCAGACCCGACAGCCAGTAAAGCACCGGTGGCGGGTTGTCATCCCGTAGGGGGGGCAGATAGATGCTGAAGGTCATATTGCAATTCAGGCTGCTGGCGGCGTGGCGATAGCGTTGCTGCCACCCGCCAAACATCCGGTGCTCTTCGAGAAGTTCAAGTGACGTATTCATGCGTTGCCTGCCTCCTTGCCTTATTTGTTTTGTGAGGAATGATTAAAATGGATCACGGTACGGATAGATTTACCTTCATGCATCAAATCGAAGGCTTCGTTGATTTGATCTAACCCCATGGTATGGGTAATAAAATCATTCAGAGCGAATTTACCGTCCAGATATTGCTGCACGATGCCCGGTAACTCGGAGCGCCCTTTGACACCACCAAATGCTGAGCCACGCCATACACGGCCGGTGACCAATTGGAATGGACGGGTTGAAATCTCTTCACCGGCACCGGCAACACCAATGATGACTGATTCGCCCCAGCCTTTATGGCAGCACTCAAGCGCTGAGCGCATAACATTGACGTTACCAATACATTCAAAGGAGAAATCTACGCCGCCATCGGTCAGCTCGACGATCACATCCTGAATAGGTTTATCATAATCTTTCGGGTTAATCAGGTCTGTTGCGCCCAGTTTGCGGGCCAGCTCGAATTTACTGGTATTGAGATCAATGCCAATGATGCGGCTGGCGCCAGCCATTTTCGCCCCAATCACTGCCGATAAACCAATGCCACCCAAGCCGAAGATGGCGACAGTGTCGCCCGGTTTGACTTTTGCTGTGTTCATCACAGCCCCCATGCCGGTGGTGACGCCACAACCGAGCAGACAAACTTCTTCTAATGGCGCTTCTTTATTGATTTTTGCCAGTGATATTTCCGGTACCACTGTCAGTTCAGAGAAGGTTGAAGTCCCCATGTAATGGAAGATCGGCTGGCCATTTTTAGAGAAACGGGTGGTGCCATCAGGCATCAAACCCTTGCCCTGAGTGCTACGGATCGCCTGACACAAATTGGTTTTACCGGAGCGGCAGAATTTACATTCACCGCATTCTGGTGTGTACAGCGGAATGACGTGATCACCCACTGCAACGCTGGTAACACCTTCGCCGATTGCTTCTACAATCCCACCACCTTCATGGCCGAGGATCACTGGGAATATCCCTTCGGGATCTTTGCCTGACAAGGTGTAGGCATCGGTGTGGCATACGCCACTGGCGACAATCCGTACCAGCACTTCGCCTTTCTGCGGTGGCATCAAATCAACTTCTTCAACCGATAGCGGCTGGTTTGGCCCCCATGCGACTGCGGCGCGAGTTTTAATCATCTGCATGGTGTTGCTCCTATAGCTTCTGTGTGATGAGTGTTATATAAATGAATTTTTAATGTATCTAATATGTTGCATTTGGCTGTCTGGGCGTAAGTCAACATGGTTTGTATAAATTATGGCCGATAAGCGGCAAGCCGTCAGATAAGTCACTGAATTTCAATCTGCTCGATAATCAGTTCTTTTAAGCTGCGGACATTGGGGCTAAAGGCATCTTTACGCCAGATAAGCCAAGTTGCGGTATTGGCAACATCAGCCGGTAAGGCATGAACTTGTACCCGTTCATGGCCCGGCAGTAGCGCCAATACCGAATGGGGTATCAATGCCAGCCCGGCACCACTGGCAACACAGGCCAGCATGGCATGGTAAGACTGGATTTCCATAATATGGCCCGGTAAGACACCGGCCTGACGGAACCAACTCTCCAGGCGCAAGCGGTAAGAGCAACTGGGGCGAAAGGCAAACAGTGTCTCATCCACCGCATCGCGGGCTTGCATAATCGGAGGGTGGTCCAGACAAGAAATGATCACCAGTTGCTCGTCGAAAGAGCGGCACCCGTGCAGTTCATCATGTTGAACTGGCCCATCAACGAGTGCTGCCGCCAGTGTTCCGGCCCGTACCTGTTCAATGATTTCACCCGATGTCCCGGTGATCAGTGATAAGGACACCTGTGGGTAGCGCTGATGATAGGCCGCCAGCAAATTAGGCAGACGGGTGGCAGCAGTGCTTTCCATCGAGCCTAATGGGAAGTTACCCGCCGGTTCGCCAGCATGCGTAATGCGCATTGCCTCTTCGCTTAGCGCCAGAATCCGGTTGGCGTAGCAGAGGAAGTTATGGCCCATCGGGGAGAGCCGCAGGCGCTGTTTTTCACGGATAAACAGGTCGGCACCCAGCTCAACTTCAAGTTGGCGCAGGCGGGTCGTCAAATTTGACGGGACGCGGTGCATCTGCTCCGCTGCCCGGGCAACGGAACCGGTTTCTGCTACACAGCAAAACATGCGTAGCTGGGTCAGGTCCATAAGCGTTCTCTTTTTGTGATGAACTTAATGAGTATTATTCATTTTTTGTGATTCTAATGCTCAGGCATGATATTGGCAACTTTCTTTTAACCGTCTGGCAGGAATTATCTGTCAGCAAACAATGGGCAGGGCAGATGGCATTAAGAATTGCATTAAGTGGTTTTCTCGCGTTAGTGGTAGCGATGGGAATTGGCCGTTTTGCTTTTACGCCGCAAGTGCCGCTAATGATCGCAGAGCATCAGTTCACCCTAACCGGTGCCGGGCTGGTGGCAGCATTTAATTATCTGGGATACCTGTTTGGCGCTTTTGATGCTATGCGCGCCAGCCGCCATGTGGAGCGCCGTTTATGGCTCGGATTGTGGGGGGCGGTAACGCTTACGCTGCTATCCGCAGTAGTTGATGGGCCGTGGTGGCATGGCGTGGTACGTTTTGCCATTGGCTGGGCCAGTGGCTGGTCGATGGTGCTTATCGCCGCCTGGACCAATGAACGTCTGGCCCACTTCGGTCGTCCGGCACTCAGTGCCGCAGTATTTGCCGGGCCGGGCGCGGGCATATTCATCAGCGGTATGTTAGCAGTGGTTATTCATAGCTATGGTTTATCGGCCGCTCAAGCCTGGCTGGTCTATGGTGTATTGGCGTTAGTTATTATTGCCATGATAAGTATTAATCTGCCGCGAAGTGGGGAACTACATCGCCCGCATATTGCGGCGATTCCGCTGACCTTAACGCCAGCACTCAAGCGCCTGGTGTGGAGCTACAGTTTGGCGGGATTCGGTTATATTCTGCCCGCAACATTTTTATCGCAAATGGCAGCAGCGCGCTTCCCAGAGAGCCTGTTTGCCCAGTTTGTCTGGCCGGTGTTTGGTGGCGCGGCGGTGATAGGGATCACTATCGGTATTTTGACCCGCCATTGCCTGAGTTCGCAAACCCGTTTGGCATTAACACTCTGGGTACAGGCATTGGGGGTATTGTGCGCGGAGCTAGTGCCGGGAGTGAGTGGGTTGGCCTTAGGGGCATTACTGACCGGTGGCGGTTTCCTGAGTGTGGTGCAACTTTCATTGCAGCATGGCCGGGAGCTGGCACCGCAACACACCCGCTATATGGCCGGTTTACTGACTACCGGTTATGCTATTGGACAACTGGTTGGCCCAATCTTATCCGCTATCTCAACAACCTTGACTCACCGGTTAGAGCCTGCGCTGTACGTGGCAGTGGTGGCACTGTTCATTGCTGGAGGGTTGGTTATCAAAACGCCACGTCGCGCTCAGGAAACGATTACCGGTTGATTTACGCTACCGTGGATGCACCAAATGCAACTATTTCATCATGATGTAAATAACGATTCGATATGAATAACAATCACTGGATAATCATTTTGCTCTCAACTAAAGTGGGGAGCAAAATCCGAACGTGATCTACATCATGTTTATACTGTTCGGATGTGTACGCCTGCTGGAGAAAAGAATGTCATCGCTAAGTAAAGAAGCTGAGTTGGTTCATGAGGCATTGCTGGCCCGTGGTCTTGAAACCCCGCTGCGCAAACAAGAGTTAGATGCCCAAACGCGTAAAACCAAGATTCAAGCGCATATGACTGAAGTCATGCAATTGCTGAATCTTGATTTGTCTGACGATAGTCTGGCGGATACGCCAAGACGTATTGCCAAAATGTATGTTGATGAGATTTTCTCTGGACTGGATTACGAAAATTTCCCCAAAATCACCCTGATTCAGAATAAAATGAAGGTCGATGAAATGGTCACGGTACGAGATATCACCCTGACCAGTACCTGCGAACATCATTTTGTCACTATCGATGGTAAAGCCACTGTCGCTTATATTCCCAAAGACAGTGTGATTGGCTTATCTAAAATCAACCGTATCGTGCAGTTCTTTGCTCAGCGCCCGCAAGTGCAAGAGCGGCTGACACAGCAAATCCTGTTGGCACTACAGACACTGTTAGGCACTAATAATGTCGCAGTTTCTATCGATGCAGTGCATTATTGCGTTAAAGCGCGCGGTATCCGTGATGCTACCAGTGCGACCACCACGACATCATTAGGCGGGTTATTTAAATCCAGCCAGAATACACGCCAGGAATTCCTGCGTGCTGTTCGTCATAATAGCTAACGTCACAACGGCTAATTAGCCTTTTCAGAGAGGGTGCCAGTGGGTGCCCGTACACAGGATGTCGGGTATGCGTCAACGCATCGCAACGTTAGACAGTGCGCGAGGGCTGGCCATCCTTGGCATTCTGCTGCTCAATATCAGCGCCTTCGGTCTGTCAAAGGCTGCTTATCTTAATCCGGCCTATCTGGGCCTTCCTTCGCTATCCGATGCCTGGACTTGGGCCATTCTCGATATTGTGGCACAGGCCAAGTTCTTATCTATTTTCGCCATTCTGTTTGGTGCGGGCCTTGAGCTATTACTTAAACGCGGCAAGAGCTGGATTCGGGCGCGACTTTCCTTATTGCTATTACTGGGATTAATTCACGGTATCTTTTTCTGGGATGGAGACATTCTATTTGCTTATGGTTTGATCGGTCTGGTGTGTTGGCGAATGATTCGTGATGCCAAAGATGCCGCCAGTTTGTTGCGTACCGGTGCGGTGCTGTATTTAGTGGGTGTCGCGGTATTGCTGCTACTGGGGTTTATCACCAATGGTGAACCGGGGCGATTTTGGCAGCCGGGGCCTGCGGATCTGCAATATGAGCAATTTTGGAAGTTGCAGGGGGGCATGGAAGCCTGGAAGAACCGGTTAGATCTGTTGTCATCCAATTTGATTGCTATCGGCGCCCAATATGGCTGGGAGCTGGCAGGCTCGATGTTATTTGGTGCTGGGTTAATGCGTTCTGGCTGGCTACGCGGTGATTTTAGCTTGCGGCACTACCGTTTGCTTGCGGCATGTTTGATACCGCTTTCATTAGTTATCCAAATACCGGGGGTGGCACTGCAATGGGCAGTGGGCTGGGATTACCGTTGGAGCGGTTTTTTGTTGCAAGTTCCCCGTGAGTTAGGGGCTCCATTACAGGCTGTGGGCTATCTGGCTCTGCTGTATGGCTTCGGTCCCACAATATCCGGTTGGCGTGTCAATCATTGGTTGGCACAGGTAGGGCGCATGGCTCTGAGTAATTATTTACTGCAAACATTGATATGTACGCTGATCTTCTATCACTTCGGCTTATATCAACAGCTTGACCGCCTACAACTTCTCGCGATTGTTCCACTGGTCTGGCTATGTAATATCCTATTCTCCCTGCTATGGCTGCATTACTTTGCCCAAGGGCCACTCGAGTGGTTATGGCGAAAATTGACCGCCTATGCTTGCGGTCAATCGTTACAACCACGCAACACTAAGCCCTGAATGCGTCTGTAAAGTAAAAATGATCGAGCGGGTTGCAAATTTGTATGTAAACGTTTTCTTTCTTGTGACGCATTTCACGTGGCAAATTCAACAAACTGGGTAGGATAAGCCACCTGCCATGCCCAGTTCACATCAACACGCGCATGGTTACTTATTCACAGGATAAGGTCATGGCTGCTCTGCATTCATCTGGAAATAGTATCACCATTCGTGATGTGGCCTCGCGGGCTGGCGTTTCGCTGGCTACGGTATCCCGTGTCCTCAATAACAGCGCTGCTATTCGGCCAGAAACGCGCGCCGCAGTGCTGAAAGCGGTGTCAGAACTGGGCTACCGCCCAAATGCTAATGCACAAAAACTGGCAACACAAAGTAGCGATACTGTCGGTGTGGTGGTGATGGATGTCTCTGATCCCTTTTTTGGTGCCTTGGTGAAAGCGGTAGACACCGTAGCCCAACGACATCAAAAATATCTGTTGATTGGTAATAGCTACCACCAGGCCGATAAAGAGCGTCATGCCATTGAAGTGCTACTGCGTCAACGCTGTAATTCATTGGTTGTTCACGCTAAGGCATTGAGTGACGGTGAGTTAATCGCTTTTTTAGATCAGGTTCCAGGTATGGTTCTGATTAATAGGATTATTCCTGGGTTTGAGCACCGTTGTGTAGGATTAGACAATGTTAGCGGTGCGCAAATGGCATGCCGTTTACTGCTTAAACAAGGGCACCAACGTATCGGTTTTCTCGGTTCCAACCACCCGATTGATGATGTTATCCAGCGTCAAACGGGTTACCTAAATGCGCTTGAGACCGCCGGTATCACTGCTCCTGACAGTTGGCGAGCATTTGGTACTCCTGATCTGGCTGGGGGGGAGCGTGCCATGATTGACTTGCTGGGTCGCAATTTACAGCTCAGTGCGGTGTTTGCCTATAACGACTCAATGGCTGCTGGTGCGCTGGCGGTGTTGAAAGAAAACGGTATCAGTGTCCCTGAGCAGTTTTCGCTGGTGGGCTTTGATGATATCCCTATTGCCCGCTATACCAGCCCCAAATTGACCACAGTGCGTTATCCTATTGTTTCTATGGCAACTTTAGCCACAGAGCTGGCACTTGAGGGGGCCAGTCATCCGCCAGACCCGCACGCGGCTTATTGTTTTAAACCCACATTGGTACCGCGTCATTCTGTCGCAATTTGTGGGGTCGCTCACTAGTTACGTATTTATTCTTGTGTAACCGTTTTCAATCTGTGAGAAAATTCACAGATTCTTAACAACGGCCCGTCTATGCTCTAGTTGTTTTCTACCTGAATGTATCAATATGTCATCGGTTACCGGATAAAAAAACACACGGTAGCGGGTTTTAGAATAGTGATTTACAAACACGCGTTCCGCAGATGTTGAGTTTGTAAGTGGCATGGTTTTTGACGACTCAGGCGGCTTTCTCGGAGTGGAGTGCGCTCAAGGACGATAGATATTCAGTGTCAGCAGCTTTGAACGATGGGTCTTTCTCACGTTAAGGCGACGGTGTTATCACCCTGTACTACCCTACATAAACCCGGAGATACAAATGAATAAGAAGGTTTTCACATTAGCGACCCTGGTTGCCAGCATGATGTTTGGCGCGGCTGCTCAAGCTGATACCCGTATTGGTGTCACTATTTATAAATATGATGACAACTTTATGTCCGTGGTCCGTAAAGCTATCGAGAAAGATGCTAAAGCATCTCCTGACGTTACCTTATTGATGAATGACTCCCAAAATGACCAGTCCAAGCAAAACGATCAGATTGACGTATTGCTGGCTAAAGGTGTGAAAGGGCTGGCCATTAACCTGGTTGACCCAGCAGCAGCACCGGTTGTTATTGATAAAGCACGCGGCAACGATGTGCCGATCGTGTTCTATAACAAAGAACCTTCACGTAAGGCATTGGATAGTTACGATAAAGCTTACTATGTAGGGACTGACTCTAAAGAGTCTGGTGTTATTCAGGGTGAGCTGATTGCGAAACACTGGAAAGCCAACCCAGCATGGGATCTGAACAAAGATGGCAAAATCCAATTTGTGCTGTTGAAAGGCGAGCCGGGTCACCCAGACGCTGAAGCACGTACAACTTATGTCATTAAAACGTTGAATGAAAAAGGTCTGCCGACTCAACAATTGCAGTTAGATACTGCAATGTGGGATACCGCGCAAGCTAAAGATAAAATGGATGCCTGGTTATCTGGCCCTAACGCCAACAAGATCGAAGTGGTTATTGCTAACAACGATGCGATGGCGATGGGTGCAGTAGAAGCCTTGAAAGCCCATAACAAAACCAGTATTCCAGTATTTGGTGTTGATGCCTTGCCAGAAGCGTTAGCGCTGGTGAAATCAGGCCAAATGGCCGGTACCGTATTGAACGATGCCAACAATCAAGCTAAAGCAACTTTCGATTTAGTTAAAAATCTGGCTGCCGGTAAACCTGCTGCTGAAGGGACTAACTGGAAAATTGAAAACAAAATCGTACGTATTCCGTATGTAGGTGTTGATAAAGATAACCTGGCTGAATTTACTAAATAACAGCCTGTCGTGATAGGTGGTGCCCAAAGCTGTGTCAGTGCTAAGGGTAAAGCAGTAATTATTAACCTTCTGGCCCCGATATTGGGTAACCAGCACCGGGGCAGAAGGTTTTTTGCATTGATCCTTATTTTGAATATGCACTTATCGGCGGATAAGGTATTTATCTCGCAGGTGAGTGGCAATTCTTAGCCAGGTATAACTATGGCCGATATTAATACAGCACAACCCCGTGAGTGGTTGCTGGAAATGAGTAATATCAATAAATCATTTCCGGGTGTAAAGGCGTTAGATAACGTAAATCTTAAAGTGCGGCCAAGTTCGATCCATGCATTAATGGGAGAAAATGGCGCAGGTAAGTCAACGCTATTAAAATGTCTGTTTGGTATCTATAAAAAAGACTCCGGGAGTATTCTCTTTCAGGGGCAAGAAATAGAATTTAAAAGCTCTAAAGAAGCATTAGAGCACGGTGTCTCTATGGTTCATCAGGAATTAAACCTGGTGTTACAACGTACAGTGATGGACAACATGTGGCTGGGTCGTTACCCAACCAAAGGTTTTTTTGTCGATCAAGATAAAATGTACAAAGATACCAAAGCTATCTTTGATGAATTGGATATTGATATTGATCCCCGCGATAAAGTCGCAACATTATCAGTATCTCAAATGCAAATGATCGAGATTGCCAAGGCATTCTCTTATAACGCCAAAATCGTCATCATGGATGAGCCGACCTCTTCATTAACCGAGAAAGAGGTTAATCATCTATTTACGATTATTCGTAAATTGAAAGAGCGTGGCTGCGGCATTGTTTATATCTCTCACAAGATGGAAGAAATATTCCAACTGTGTGATGAAATCACTATTTTGCGTGATGGTCAGTGGATTACTACCCAGCCGCTGGAAGGGCTGACCATGGATCAGATAATCTCAATGATGGTGGGGCGCTCACTGAGTCAGCGTTTCCCTGATCGCCTGAACAAGCCGGGTGAAGTCATTCTGGAAGTGAAAAATCTGACCTCGCTGCGCCAACCCTCGATCCGTGATGTCTCCTTTGATTTGCATAAAGGCGAGATTTTGGGGATTGCTGGCTTGGTTGGGGCCAAGCGCACCGATATTGTTGAAACCTTATTTGGTATCCGCGAAAAAGTGGCCGGGACCATTAAGTTACATGGCAAAAGTATTAATAACCATAGTGCCAATGAAGCCATTAATCATGGGTTTGCACTGGTAACTGAAGAGCGCCGCTCAACCGGGATTTACGCTTATCTCGATGTGGGTTTTAATTCCCTAATCTCTAATATCCGTAACTATAAAAATAAATTTGGGCTGCTGGATAATACGCGCATGAAGAGCGATACCCAATGGGTTATCGATGCGATGCGTGTAAAAACGCCCGGTCACCGTACCAGTATTGGCTCTTTATCCGGTGGTAACCAGCAGAAAGTAATTATTGGCCGTTGGCTACTGACTCAACCAGAAATATTAATGTTGGATGAGCCGACTCGAGGTATTGATGTCGGTGCTAAGTTTGAAATCTATCAGTTAATGACTGAATTAGCGAAGAAAGACAAAGGGATTATTATTATTTCCTCTGAAATGCCTGAGCTACTAGGGATCACTGACAGAATTTTAGTAATGAGTAATGGTCAGGTTGCGGGAATTGTTGATACTAAGCAAACCACGCAAAATGAAATATTACGTCTTGCATCCTTGCATCTCTAATCTAGTCGAAGGTTCTTATTATGAATGCGTTAAATAAGAAAAGTATGCTCACTTACCTTAAAGAGAGCGGGATTTATGTGGTGTTGTTCGTATTACTGGCAATTATTATTGTTAAGGACCCGACGTTTTTAAGTCTGATGAACTTAAGTAACATTCTGACCCAATCATCGGTGCGTATTATTATCGCACTGGGTGTGGCAGGGCTGATTGTTACCCAAGGGACCGACCTGTCAGCCGGGCGTCAGGTAGGTTTGGCGGCGGTAGTTGCGGCGACCATGTTGCAAGCAATGGATAACGTTAATAAAGTTTTCCCTGATTTACACACCGTGCCGATTCCGATTGTTATTTTAACCGTCTGTTTGATTGGTGCGATTATTGGTTTGGTCAACGGTATTATCATTGCTTACCTGAATGTGACTCCATTTATTACTACATTAGGTACGATGATTATCGTCTACGGGATTAACTCCCTGTATTACGATTTCGTTGGCGCATCACCGATTGCAGGTTTTGATCCGGCATTCTCAACCTTTGCTCAAGGGTTCTTGCGGTTTGGTGATTTCAAACTGTCTTATATTACCTTCTATGCTTTGATTGCTATCGGCTTTGTCTGGGTGCTGTGGAATAAAACTCGCTTTGGTAAAAATATTTTTGCCATCGGCGGTAACCCGGAAGCGGCAAAAGTTTCTGGTGTGAATGTGCCACTAAACTTGATCATGATCTATGCCTTGTCCGGTGTGTTCTATGCCTTCGGCGGTATGTTGGAAGCAGGCCGTATCGGTAGTGCGACTAACAACCTTGGCTTTATGTACGAGTTGGATGCGATTGCCGCCTGTGTGGTGGGCGGTGTGTCCTTTAGTGGTGGTGTTGGTACCGTTATCGGTGTAGTGACAGGGGTAATTATCTTTACCGTTATTAACTACGGATTAACTTATATCGGTGTGAACCCTTATTGGCAGTATATTATTAAAGGTGCGATCATTATCTTTGCCGTCGCATTAGACTCACTGAAATACGCTAAGAAGAAATAATCGGTTATTGTGAATTAACGTAACAGCCAGTCAGGGGTAAACCCGGCTGGCTGTTCTGTTATGGGTGTCACTTTTATTCACGTCATTTCGTCATATTTGTCGATATCAATGGCGCTATTGACTCAATGAGCTGGATTGCGCAGATAAATAATCCAATAGGTCAGGCCAACCAATAAACCACCACCAATAATATTGCCGATAGTCACCGGGATTAGATTATCGATAATAAAGTTGTTTAGGGTCAGCGCAGAAAATTGATCCGGGGTAGCATTAATTGATAGCCAGAACTCCGGTGATGCATAATCACGGATGATAATAGCTAATGGGATCAAAAACATATTGGCAATGCTGTGTTCAAAACCGCTGGCGACAAACATGCCGATAGGCAGTAACATCACCACAATTTTATCCGTCAATGTATGGCCGGAATAGCTCATCCATACTGCCAGGCAGACCATTAGATTAGCCAGAATCCCCAAACACACCGCTTCTACAAACGTATGATGTAATTTGTGTTCGGCAGTTTGCAACACATTCAAACCCCATAAACCATTTGCCGCCGTATGCTGACCGGCAAACCAAATCAATGCCACAAAGAACAGTGCGCCAATAAGATTACCGAAATAGACATTCACCCAATTACAGATTAATTGCCGCCAACTGATTTTGCCACTGGCTTTAGCCACCACAATGAGTACTGTGGATGTGAACAAATCAGCCCCACAGATAATCACTAAAATCAGGCCAAGAGAGAAACACAGGCCGCCTACCAACTTTGCCAACCCAAATGCCACCACGCCAGCAGTGCCGGTTGTTGCTGTAATGTAGAAGACAAAAGCGATAGAGATGAATACACCGGCAGTCATGGCTAAATAAAAGGTGGTGGCCGGATTCTTAGTGGCTTTATATATACCAACTTGCTCTGCCAGTTTTGCCATATCAACCGGAAGGCGCAGATCAAAGGGATTTTCAATGCTCATTGATAACTCCTTACTTATTATTTTATCGGTGTAGGGGA
>NZ_JAZGQA010000130.1:0-13326 GCF_048593855.1 Yersinia sp. 2542 StPb PI | reverse complement strand
ACCGATCCTTGTTGCTATTCATCACTTTAATTATTTCCTCACTTATGTTGTCAAAAGCTTCATTTTCATTTTCTATTCCAAGATAGCCTGCATATGCACTTATAACAATTCGTATTACTTCTGGGTGATAGTAAATTGACTCGACAGAATGAACAGCTAAGGTATAAACCCGCCGAGATAAAAGAGAGGAAATTTCACCTTGTGTTTTATTATCATTATCAACTAACCCATAGGCTTCAACCCACTGAAGGCTACGGTTAGATGCGATACCAACAACAGAAGCCTCAACATCCTTACAGCTTCCTTTTGGTATTACACTAAAATCATGAAATAAAGATGAATATATAGATAAATCAAGGCTATTTTGATCACCCTCTACAAAAAGGACCTTTCGCCTTGAGCCGAAGATGCTTTCTTTTATCTCTTCAGGTATGTCATCACTACCATCTAATACATCTAAAGTCCAAGATGATGGATCTTTCGAAACATACTCACAAGACCTAAGTAAAATAACTTTTGAATTGATAAAAAGACGGGAATAGAATTTCATGAGTCGAGATTAAAAATGAACAATCACTTCTTAAAGAGATTAGCTCACTAAGAAGAGGGAGTGTTATTGCCTGATGTAGGTGCCTTTCAGGCTCATCCATAATGAGAGCGTACCAGGCTCTGACGTAAGAATGTCAGCGGCAATAAGCAACGCATTTTTCTCTCGATCAGACAACTCAGCAATACTGTATGCGACATCATCATTATAACTGCGGTTCTTAACAATGAAATTGTCATCTTTATCAACATGAATAGATATATCCATGTTTGATTTTTCTATCAGAGAATTAATTACTGCAAGAGGCGATTCAGGAGCTTTAAATTCCGGATCATTTAAAGTATTGCTATCATACGCAGACTCTATATCTCTAGCTCTTCGATTAATGTGCCTTTTTAATTTTGCCACCACCATTCTGTTAGTACTTTCGCCTTGATATAACTTCCACCTAGAATCAACTAGCGTACGATAGTGTCTATTGCTTTGATTTAAATTCTCAATTTCACTAGCGGTCATATTAATAACTGATTCACTGAACCAATTCTGCCTGTGTGCACTTATAATTTTTACATGGTTATCTGGTAATTGCCTATGAAAATGATTAACTAGCGAAGATTTCCCTGAACCGTTTGATCCAATAAGGAAAACAACATCACCATTATCAATATCTACAGTTATGTTACCAACACCAGTTTTATTTAGTTGTAAAGACTTCAATTTAAAACCTCTCTATTCCTAATAGTAAGTTGCTCGACTGATATCTAAAGATAACCAAGGTTTCTCTAGCGATGGTCTTCCTCCTCCCTTGCTTCTGGTACCTGAACTTCGCGTCGTCAGTGATGTCTGGATCTTCGAGCCCTGGAATATGCCGCCCAGCCTGCAAAAACAGGCTGAACATCTGTCAGGCGTTACCTTTTGTCTGCCGCTGGTCGATTTTGCCGTAGCGCATCATCAGGCAAAGACTGCAGTCTCCACAATCCGGCAGCGACACGGGCTGGCGCCGGCGCCGGGATTTCGCGAAAAATCTAACGGTCAGCATGTTAGGCGATCTGACGCAGGCGAAAAATCAGGCAATAAGAGGAATAAAGACACGAAACAGCTCGATTTATTCTGACAGCATGTCTGGTTTTCAGCACTTGATCATCTGGCCAGTCCGGCAAATGTCCGGCCATAAGGTGGCGGACATTCAATCCGCATGGACTTCCTGGCTGAGAATACGGGCGCGGCACACATCCAGAATTTCATCTGCCAGAGCGGAATCATCAGGGCAAGCACGGGACAGCACCAGGGCGCCGACAAGATGCGCAATGGTATCTATGAGGTCAGCGCGCGTTCCATTTTCATCTCCCAAAAGTGACAGTTGACGTTCAATCCCTGCCGCAAATGTCGCCTTGATTGACTCAGACTGACGGGCTGTATCCGCGCCCAGTGCCGACATCACACAACCCTTTCCCATATCATCGCGATGTTGGCGGGAGAGGTAGTATTGAATAAATTTTTCCCGGTTCACACCTGCCGTGCTTTCTGCGGATCGCGTAAAACCGCAGCTCATTGCCTCCGCCATTAGATCAGCCTTAGAGCCAAAGTGCTTGTAGAACCCGCCGTGGGTTAAACCGGCCGCTGACATCAGTTCCGCGACACCCACGCCATCGTAACCGCGCGCACGAAAAAGTTCTGAGGCCGTTTCAACAATGCGCATTCGGTTTTCACGAACCTGCTCTTTCGACACTTTCATGTTTTTCAATCCTCTAAAAATATAGGGGTAAGTATACATTGATGATGGTCATAATCAAAAGAATTGACTTTAATGATTATGATCATCATCATTAAGTTAAGACTTCAACCACCATTAAGCAGAGGGAATAAACATGACCAACCAACCATTATTTCAACCCTATGATCTTGGGACAATAACCCTTGCCAACCATATCGTGATGGCACCGCTGACGCGTAACCGTGCCGGAGCAGGTCTGGTTCCCGGCGAACTGGCAGCGACTTACTACGCCCAGCGTGCCACCGCAGGATTGTTGATTACCGAAGCCACGCAGATCTCAGCTCAGGCGCAGGGCTATCAGGATACGCCGGGGATCTATACGCAGGCTCAGATCGATGGCTGGCGCAAAGTGACTGACGCGGTGCATGCCAAAGGTGGGCGCATATTTGTACAGCTGTGGCACGTAGGACGAATTTCGCATGTCGATTTACAACCTGGTGGCGCTGCGCCGGTTGCTCCGTCCGCCATCCGTGCCGAGACTAAGACCTTTGTGAACAACGGATTTGCTGACGTCTCTGAGCCACGTGCGCTGGAGTTGCAGGAAATACCGGGGATTATCGACGATTTCAGAAAGGCATCTGCCAATGCCATTGCCGCCGGATTTGATGGCGTAGAGATCCACGGCGCGAATGGTTATCTGCTGGAACAGTTCCTTAAAGACGGCGCCAATCAGCGTACCGATGAGTACGGCGGCTCTGTCGAGAATCGGGCGCGCCTGCTGTTAGAAGTCACGGCGGCCGTTAAAGAGGAGATTGGTGCTGACCGCACCGGCGTGCGCATTTCACCGGTTTCGCCTGCTAATGCGATTTCGTGCAGTGATCCGCAGCCGCAATATGATTACGTCGCTGACCAACTTAGCGCATTAGGTATCGTGTACCTCCATGTGGTTGAAGGCGCTACGGGCGGCCCGCGTGATGTATCACCGTTCGATTACGACTCCCTGCGCCGGCGCTTTAAAAACACCTACATCGGTAACAACGGCTATGACCTGCCGCTGGCGACCGCTCAGCTTGCAGAAGGCAAAGCCGATCTGTTCGCGTTTGGTCGTCCGTTCATCGCCAACCCGGATCTGGTCGAAAGGCTGAAGACGGGCGCACCTCTGGCCTCACTCAATCCTGAAACACTTTATGGCGGTGGCGCAGCGGGATATACCGATTACCCGTCGCTGACTGAGGCCAGCAAGTAAAGCAGCAGGTGTCACGGTTCTGCCTGCATCGCACATTGCGAATTCTGTTTACACATTAATAAAGAAGATCAACTTATGACTAAAGCTTCAGTTCTTATTACAGGCGCATCCACGGGTATTGGTGCTGTTTACGCTGAACGGTTCGCCCGCCGGGGCCACGACCTGGTTCTGGTCGCGCGCGACAAAGCGAAGTTAGAGATACTGGCCGAGCGTCTGCGACAAGAAAATGATATTTCTGTCGATGTTCTGCCTGCAGACCTCACACAAACGGGTGATTTAGCCGCGGTCGAAGCTCGCCTGCGTGAAGACGCACAGATTGGCATTCTTATCAATAATGCGGGTATCGCGCAGTCCGGCAGTTTTACAGAGCAGACGCCCGATTCGATAGAAAGCCTTATCGCGCTTAACGTCACCGCCCTGACCAGACTCGCCAGTGCTGTGGCACCACGCTTTGTGCAAGCGGGTGAGGGATCGATCGTCAACATCAGTTCTATCGTAGGCCTGGCCCCGGAATTTGCCATGACGGTTTACGGCGCAACCAAAGCCTTTGTCCTTTTCCTGTCTCAGGGAATGAATGTAGAGCTGTCATCTAAGGGCATTTATGTCCAGGCGGTGCTTCCTGCCGGCACTTACACGGAAATCTGGGAGCGTGCGGGTATCGATATCAGTAACTCGGCAAAATTCATGGAAGTGGGCGAGTTAGTGGATGCCGCACTGGTGGGCTTTGATCGCCGTGAACTCGTCACCATCCCGCCTTTACATAATGCAGCCCGCTGGGACACCCTCGATGCTTCGCGTCAGGCTCTGCTTTCAGATATCAAGCAAGATGAAGCCGCAGAGCGATATAAAGCTATTTAGTCAATAAGTTGCACTCTGCAGAACGGTCTTTTGGCTGTTCTGCAGAGAGGTAAATCCGACATAAATCCCTTACAGCGTGTCGTCTCATCTTTGATGAGAAACTTCAAACACATCATGAAGCCCTTATTCAGCAATGACAAAAAAACGTGTAGCACTGGTTACAGGCGCTTCCTCAGGTATCGGCGAAGCGTCTAACGGGTAGATCCTGTTTGCAGTATTTATCGAGCTATTCCTGGGGATTGCCTTTGTACTCAGCAACAGATCCGCTAAGAAAAATTTCACTGACAAACGCGACAGGGTAAACGACAAATGAAAACTAAGACGATGAAAGCATTTACATTTAAATGCTATGGTAAATCTCCTGAATTGGGGTTCGATAACATAGATTATCCTTCACTCAACCCTGATGAAATGCTGGTTAAAGTTTACGCTGTGGGTTTGAACCCGATTGATAACATGATCCCAACCGGAATATTTAAGCCTGTTTTGCATTTTAAACTCCCCGCCACATTGGGCAGTGACTTGTCCGGGGTTGTTGTTGCCGTGGGGAGTCGCGTGACGCGTTTTACGCCAGGCGACGAAATCTTCGCCAGCATATTCGACAGGGGAACGGGATCTCTTGCCGAATTTGCGGTGGTGCCTGAAAGCGCCGCAGCCATGAAACCCGCAAACCTGGATTTCGTGCAGGCCGCTTCACTCCCGATGGTGAGCCTCACCTCCTGGCAAGCGCTGACAGAGCGAGCCAGGTTGCGGCCTGGTCAGAAGGTTTTCATCCCGGCAGGTTCCGGGGGAATTGGCAGTTTTGCGATCCAACTGGCGAAACACCTTGGCGCAAAAGTGGGAACGACAACAAGTTCAGGCAACGTCGGGTGGGTGAGTGGTCTTGGCGCAGACGAAGTGGTTGATTATAAAAAGCAAGAATTCGAAAAGGTGCTGAGTGGTTACGATATCGTTCTCGGCACTGTCAGAGGCGATTTAATTGAAAAATCCACCCAAATTCTAAAGTCTGGTGGAAAGATTGTTTCTCTCACCGGGCCGTTAGATACCGCGTTCGCACGGGCTCGGGGACTAAACTTCTTGCTGCGTTTTGTTTTCGGGCTGATGAGCCGCAAGATTATGCTTCTTACGAAAAAACGGGGCCTGACCTATTCATTTCTCTTTGTCCGTCCTGATGGCAGTCAACTCACCCAAATCGGCAAACTCATAGAAGCGGAACAACTCAAGCCTGTGATCGACAAGGTGTTCCCCTTTGCAGAGGCGAAGGAGGCGCTTACCTACCTTGCTCAGGGACATGCGAAAGGAAAAGTGGTTGTTAAGATGCAGGAGTGATAACGAGTAAAATGTGAATCTGTTTAAAAGAAAATCGATAGAATCAATCTGCACTAATCTGGCGATATACAAGGGCCATTAAGGATAGCGTTGCGTCGACCAGTTGAACTCACAGCCAGAAGCAGACAAATGTACGCCACATAGTGACAAATAATACCACACAGCTATCATGGCAATATGATGTCAATTAACGGATTATAAGATTATGATAAATATGGAAGTATGTACCCAAATTCATTACCCGATATTACTGAAGGTCTGGGAATCATCGGTACGTGCTACACATGATTTTTTACAGGAACAGGATATTCAGGCGCTACGCCCCCTGATACTGCATACGTATCTTCCTGGTCTGACAATTATGTTCGCTCGTCTTAGCTGTGACAGTTCGATCGCGGGCTTTATAGGGGTAAGCGAAAACCGCATTGAAATGCTTTTTGTGGATGCAGATCAACGCGGAAAAGGCATCGGGAAATTACTCCTGCTACATGCTATCGACGAGCAGGGCGCTGATGAGCTCGACGTAAACGAACAGAATCCTCAGGCTGTTACCTTCTATAAAAAACACGGTTTTGAAACTGTGGGTCGTTCTGAAGTTGACGGCCAGGGCAGGCCATACCCTTTGTTGCATATGAAGCTACGGGGAACATAATCTTCCCATACAAAAGCTCATAGCCGCCCCTGATTGTAGCCGTGGGTAGATTTGTGCCAGTAACTGACATGTCCAATAACACGTTGTGTTAATCAATAAGGAACAAACACATACGTAGGCTTTCACCTCCTCCGTTCTACTCGTTCACTCAGACATTAGCCAAAATAAGGTTTCAACACTTCCTCAGTCCAATTCATAAAAGCCCTCACTCGTTGCGACAGATTGCGCCGGTGCGCGACGACGAAAGATGCATTTAGCGGCTTGGGCCGCAGATTGGGAAGGACTTCAACCAATGTGCCACATTTGATATGGGGTACGAGCGCTGAATAACCTCCCTGAATTAAACCCAAACCCGCCAGTCCTGCTTCGTGGTAGGCCGGTACGCTGTTGACCGTCATCGTGCCGGGTAACATCAGCGAATTGTAGCCATCACCTGACGGATATTCCCATCCGTCAGGTTTCGCGCCAAAATTTCGCATGTAATGAACCATCTTGTGTCCTTGATTAAGAAGATCATCAACCGTCTGTGGCACACCGAAGCGTTTCAGATAGCCTGGACTCGCCGCATTGATCATCCGTAATTTTCCCAGCGGCCGGGCAATCAGGGTCTCATCAACAATGGGGCCCAGACGAATTACGCAATCAAATCCTTCCAGAACCAGATCAACACGGCGGTCAGTACTTGAAAGCTCAAGTTCGAATTCCGGGTGAGCATCCAGTAGTTGCGGTAGTGCGGGAATAATGACACTTTGTGCCAAAATAGCTGGCATATCAACACGTAAACGCCCTCGCAGTGACATTCCGCCAGGTGAAAACATTGACTGCAGTTCGTCTGCTTCCGCCAGCAGGTCTCGTGCACGCGAATAAAAAATGCGGCCATCTTCGGTCAACTGCACAGTCCGCGTGGTGCGGTGCAATAGCGTAGCGCCTACGTCATGTTCGAGCTCGCGCACTACCATTGAAGCACGCCCTTTCTGAATACCAAGGCTTTCAGCTGCCTGGGTAAAACTCTTCATTTCTGCCACGCGCGCGAAAATGATCAGTGCCTCAAGATTTTTCATTGTTCCTCTTTAAGATAACAGTGCGTTAATTTTTAGGTTATTTATGGCTACTGTAATACTTAATAGACTGTCTTCACACCGCGTTATCCAGCGCAGACACTTGCTGAAGGCAATTATCATGACTCAAACCCTTTCAATGATTAAATCTGTAGTCGTCTATCACTCTGGCTATGGGCATACAGAACGGATGAGGTAAGCGCTCTGCCTCCTTATTATCCGGGATGGATGATTGAGCATCAGGACGCCGCTCGCTGCCAGGCATCCTCCAGCCCTCAGAAACTGAATGTGATTAAAACGTTGTAAAAACCCCTATCCCGTTGCTTGCATGTTTGCCTGTAGAACTGCATTGCGCTGGAATAAACCACGTCTAACAAAAGAGATAAAGAAATGAATAAAGGTTATTTGATCGCGCATGTCACCGTATCGGACGCTGTTGCCTACGCCGAATATGCCAAGGCTGCCGGAGAAGCAATGCAGGCGTTCAGTCCTAAGGTTATTGCCTGGTCTGGGCAGTATGAAAACCTTGAGGGAGAATCACATGAACGGCACGTCGTTTTTGAGTTTGCATCTTNTGCCGAGGCCAAGCGTTTTTACGAGAGTCCTGAATATCAGGCAGCCAGAGCAATACGTACAGGTGCTGCGACCGGAACTTTTGTGCTGGTTGAGGGAGGGGCTTAATTTTAGGAGTAATGCATTTTAATGCATTAAAAAGAAAAGATAACACCGCAATAGCACTAAGGGCCTGACCTTAGTGCTATTGCGATTAGCGGTCTATGCATGTATTCGTTTAAGGCATCCAGAAAAAACAAGGTTTAAGTGGTGGTCAAGTAAGTCTGAATGGCATGCGAGCACCTGATTCTACTCTATTCTGGGTGCGAGTAGTGCTACGTTTGGGCTTTTTGTATGGTATTCGGTCTTATCTCCAGACTTATCATTATTTACAGCAATGATCCCTCATTTGTCATTGTGGATCATTATTTCTGCGGGTGTGGCTTTCTATTGCATAAATGCGGCGGTTGAAAAATGGGTTTTTCGCGGAATCCTATTCAAGGAACTGAGTTCTGAACGTGTTTCAACAGAGTGGGTCATACTATTACAGGCTATATCGTTTGGTTGCCTGCATTGGCAAGGTATTCCAGGTGGCAAGGCTGGGGTGTTACGCGGTTATCCAAGGATGGATACGCTGGGGGTCAGGTGGCTTGCTAGCTCCTTGGAAGTCTCATGTTGTGGCAGATCTTGTTATTTTTTTCGCTGGTACTACATAGCCTCTAACCTGCTCCCGTTGATTAACTCACAGAATGTGAGTTAATCAACGGGAGCAGTGAGAACAATCCTGAACTTCCGCTCTTCGCTCATAGCCGACATTTTCTAACTTAGTGGGCTGGTTAGTGCCAGGAGCGGACATTGCTGACATAATTTATGTCAGTCAATTAGGAGCAACTCACGCATCATCGATGTTGAAAAGCTGGACGTCACAAACGCACTCATTGTGCTTCGGTTGTTGTGGTAAGAGGTGGGGGATTAGTGACTTAACTTCAGGAGCCTCGTCCTATTGACAGAGGCCAGTCATACGATAACTAAAATAAAGAAGCAGAATATTCCTTCAACTTTGAAATTATCATATTTATCTCATTTTTTTCAATAATTATATCCTCAATAACAGGATGCTCTATATTTTCCCAAACGCGCCTCTCATCACGGTCAACTAACATAGATACTTTCCCACCTAAAATTCGAACGAAATCTTTGTTTGAAACGGCAAAAAAACATGCTCCAGACTCGTTAATAATCGTGGGTGATGCACGAAAATCAAACACCTGATCAGGATATTCATTATCTTTTGTTGACTGTGGATAGGCTAGTGTAAATAGAGTATCAAAAGCCTCATCTGTCGATGCATTAAAAATTCCATCATCACATGGCTGAGTTACGAGAGCATTCTCAGGATCAATAACATCATAAAAATCAACAAACAATGTTGATGTGCGGATGTCATTTGGGTACATATTCCCATTTACAAAAAAATAAAAAAAACCATTCTTAATAGATTCGCCCCACTGCGGAATATATTCCGCCCAGATAGCAAAGCGATATGGGTCACCGAAAATCATATTTACCTCCATCTTCCATACAACCCAAATTTTTTTAACTGTGGTTAGCTTATCACTCTTTTCAATGAAAATGATGCCTATCCCGTCCTTACAGACTAATGCCATAAGCCAGCATTTTTATTCGGTAATTGATGTGCATAACTTTTTTGTCCATTGCATAGATCACTGTGACAAGCCTCCCTTCTTTAAGGATAGCGTTGCGTCGACCCGTTGAACTCACAGTAAAAAATGTATATTCATGGCTATCTCCGCGCCTCCACGAAAGAACAAGATGCGCTCCGGGCAAAAAATCGCATGAAAGCCTTTGTGGAAGAGAAAGGTTTTCGGATGGCCAGCTGGTACACCGAAAATGTGTCCGGGCCGTCACTCCAGCGGCCAGAACTGTTACGGCTACTCGATGATGCGGCACCGGGTGACATAATTCTTATCGAACAGGTATACCGACTCTCCCGACTGGATGAGGACGGCTGGCAAAAGCTAAAGCACCTTATTCAGGACAAAAGGCTTGTCGTTGTTAGCCTGGATTTACCCACAATTCATATGGCACTGACTCCGAATGCACCTGATGAGTTTACTCTGGCCATGCTGAAAGCCATTAATGGCATGATGCTGGANATGTTGGCTGCTATTGCGCGCAAAGATTACAGTGATTGACGTCGGCACCAGGAAGAGGGGATAGCCAAAGCAAAAGCCGCAGGGAAATTTAAGGGACGGCAGGCAGATCGTCTTTTGCATGAGAAAATAATAGAGCTACGCATCAAAAATGGTCAAAGTCTCAGGGATACAGCAAGGCTCACTGATGTATCTGAAAGAACCGTTATACGAATTGTGAACAAGGCAAAAGATGCTGTTGAAAGCAACAAAGTTAAATAGGTGAACGTCCATTTTGCAAGCTGGGAGTTTTTAGGAAATGTTTCAAAAAAAATAGGAATTCCCCCTAATGTGCCGCACTGACGGGCGAGGTTGAATTCCAACGGACAGCCTCACCCTACTGCGCAAAAAAACATGTATTCTAGGGAGATAAGATATTCTTCGGGTATCTAACTAAAAGCTGAGTGCCTGTTTGAGATGTACTAAATAAGTTAAACCCCCTATTTTTCAACATCTTTATCATTTGAGTCGATTTGATGAAACATTTGGCCACGAAAGGAAAATTGTCATTGGTGTCTATCCAGTCGGATAGCACCATGGAAGGCAAAAACCAGATGTAACCTACTCTTTTTCTTTCCTTATTTGAATGGTGGGTAAGAATGAAAAAGTAATGACCCGAATGTCGGCCAGTTTCTTCCACACTATTCATATCTCTAATCCCGTTTAAGGAGAAGGCCCAAAACTAGCAAGATATTGTATGTAATTAATAGTGATAATTAGCAGACCTGAGACTTTTTGTGGAAATGAGCGCGGAACCCCACCCCTAATAAGGAAGTAGAATAATGAAAGTGATCTTATGTTCGCTGCTTGCGATTGCCCTGATCGTGCCTGTACACGCAAGGTCTGCATCCAACGCACGGGCAACTGCCAAAGTGGTCGAGTTTCTAAGCTGGGAACGTAAACTCAAACCGAGTGGCATCTATCAGGATGATCTGGACGGTGCACTGCCAACCATTATCTCAGACGAGCTGCTCTGTTTGCTACACGCCGCCTCGGCTGCGCGAGAAATTGCCACGCGGATGACTCCAGACGAAAAGCCCCCCTTTGTTGAGGGCAACCCTTTCCTGCCCAATGCCTGGGATTATGTATTGGGTTCTAAAATTATTTCATCCCACCCCACAGCTCACAGCAGGGACCAGAGCACAGTAAAGGTGCGCTTCACCTACGGCACGGTTAGGGGAAAAACCTATAGCTATACTAGCACCTACCTGGTGCGGGAAGAAAACAAGAAAGCCCGTATTGCTGATATAGATGCAGGTGGACACTGTGATTTCTGCCAATCCGGGAGCTTGCGCGCTGCTTTGTACGAGACGCTGGCAGCCTATCCAGCCTCCGGCTATCAGCAGTGTAAAGCTCTGGCAGGATAATACAGGGTTTGGGGAGCAACGGTCCCCTCCCCCCTAAACAGCCTAAACTGTCGGATAAACGACAAAAAGAGCTGTGCCGAATGCACGAAACCGACCAATATTCTATCAGCGATCTGGCAGAGTTGTTCGCAACAGTTTACCGAACACTTTCGCGGCATAAGACAATATGGGAAATCTAAACCGAAGAAAGCAGCCAGCATGCTGCCTTATCAGATTATTTACAATCGTCGGAGATCTTTACCAACGCAGCGTTGAGAACAGCATCATTCTCAGAAGCAAACACAGCGATCCCCTTTACTGGTTTACCTTCTTTCAGGGAACCAGAGGTTAAAACCTCATCAACCGTATCGAGTTTGAATTCTTTCTTGTCTGGAGAGTAAGCCTTCAGGCAAAATTTCGATAAATCAACAGTATCTGCTGATAACTTTGCTATGGAGACCTTAAAGGTTTTAGTGTAGGCAGTTTTATCACCAATGGATATAGACCCCTGAGATTGTTCAGTGGCATATACGGCGATATTACTAGGAGTAGAGGCGTTTGCCGCAAAGCAAAAACCAGTCAGAGTTAGAGATGCAATGATAGCCGAAACCTTCATATCAATTCCTTTTTGTCAGTTAATTGTCTGGATTACTGTACGTATGCAAGATGCATCCCTCTGATTATCCAACACATACATTGGCTTCAGAGAGAAAATCTAATGGTCGTTTAATGAACTGGGAGTCTGACTGTTTCCAAATCCGGACCGTTGCAGTTAACCTAGAAAAACTCAACATTACCGCTAGCAAGGTGATACATGCTGCCAACTATCTTAATTTTTTTCTGGTCTTCCAACTTTTTCAGTACTGGACTTTTTTTACGGATATTCTCGATAGTGAGTTCGACATTCTTTCGGGCAACAGCATCGACAAAATCGTAATTGCTACCTTTACGTTCTCCACTGTACTCAGTTTTTTCGATCGCCGGTTTAATCTCATCCAACAACCCCGTTAGGTTACCTAGTTCGGCATTATCAATAGCACCGCGCACAGCACCACAGCGGGTATGCCCCATAACCAGTACCAGTTTTGCGCCAGCAAGGGCGCAGGCAAACTCCATGCTGCCCAGCATATCTCGATTACTGATATTCCCCGCTACACGGGAGTTAAAGGTTTCTCCAATTCCTGCATCCAGCACAATTTCTGCTGGTGCACGCGAGTCGATGCAACTAAGGATCACCGCGGCAGGGTATTGACCAGCGATACTTTTGCGTTTCTGAGCTAGGTAATCGTGTTTCGCCAGACGATTTTCCCGAAAGCGCAGGTTACCCTGTTTAAAATGTTCGATCACTGCATCCGGTGTCATGCCATCACGTTCTTCTTGACTTAATGACGCTGCAAAGGAGATCGCTGGTACCAATGACGTCACCAATCCGGTAATCGATAAAGCAGAGACAGCAAGTGTTTGTTTCAGGATTGTTCGGCGTGAGGGTTGAGCCGGTTGGTTATGTTTCATAATGTGCTCCAGTCAAGTCTGTTGAGTTAATTAAGGTTATTCGGATAGAATGATTAATTTCGTAATAATGATTGTGCTTAGATTGGTCGGATGTGCAATAGAATGCTGGCGATAGTGCTGCCGAAATAATGTTTTCATTTGCATTCATTGTAAACCGGAGAATATTAGTAGCTAGGCTAGCTATTACATCTAACCGGAGACAATGTATTTCCTTCCTCGCAATATTTTTTAAGAGAAAATATGACACCATATAATCCATAATGATATTATGGATTATATTTATGCGCTTTTCTTTAGGT